>CAYITQ010000019.1:0-11313 GCA_964366335.1 uncultured Gammaproteobacteria bacterium | reverse complement strand
ATGGCCTCATCGTCTAACGGTTAGGACGTCAGGTTCTCAACCTGATAATCGGAGTCCGATTCTCCGTGGGGTCACCTCAATTGGTAGCATTGACAAGCCTCTCTTAAAGATGTAGGATACCAAGGACGCTCTTTTGGGAGCGTGTTTTTTCTATGAATACTAATCAAATAATACTCACAAAAAATGGCTATGATAAGCTCAAATTAGAGCTTGGAGTTTTGGTGTCCCAAAAGCGCCCGGCTCTGGTTGAGCGTCTGTCTCTGGCCCGGAGCATGGGTGATCTGTCTGAAAACAGTGATTACCAAGATGCCAAGGAAACTCTGTCGTTTATGGATGGTCAGATAGCGGAACTTGAGGAACTGACCAGAATAGCCAAAATAGCCAAGCCAAACGGTAGTTCAAATATTGCCGTCGGGCATTGTGTCAAAGTCAAAGTAGGGAAGATCGAAACTGAATTTGAGATAGTGGGAGAATGGGAGGCCGATCCGTCTAAAAAGAAAATATCTCATACCTCGCCTCTGGGACTGGCTTTGATAGGTAAAAAAGTGGGGGAAAAAGTGGAAGTTGCTGCTCCGGCGGGTAAAGTAGTATACACTGTGGTGTCCATAAGCTAAAATAAACCCATGGCAAACTCACGTCTTTCTGAAATTAGAAAAATCCGGCTTGAAAAATTAGCCAAATTGCGTGAGATGGGTATTGACCCCTTTCCTACAGGTTTTTCATTATCAAAAATAAATATCTCTAAAGCTCTAGAGTCACAAGATAAAGAAGTTTCGGTCGCAGGCAGAATTTGGAAATTACGCGAACATGGCAATGTAATTTTTATGGATCTCCGGGACGAATCCGGACAGATTCAACTATTGTTTCAAAAAAAGGTTTTAGATAAAAAGTTTTCAATTTTGAAACTCTTGGATATGGGTGACTTCATGGGCGTCAAGGGAAATGTAACTAAAACTCAAGCGGGCGAAATCACCATAGATGTAAATTATTTCGAGGTTTTGGGAAAATCTATCCGACCCATTCCTGATGATTGGAGCGGTCTGAAAGACACAGAGGAGAGATATAGAAAAAGATATTTAGATTTATTGTTAGATCCAGAAATAAAAAATAAATTTATTATTCGTTCGACTGTATTACGGGAGACTAGAAATTATCTAGATAGTCAGGGATTTGTCGAGGTGGAAACGCCAATATTTCACCCGCTTTATGGCGGAGCAAATGCCAAACCTTTTTTGTCACACATGAACGCATTAGATACGGATTTTTATTTACGAATTGCTTTTGAACTGTATCTAAAAAGGTTGGTTGTGGGGGGTTATGAAAAAGTTTATGAGATAGGACGGGATTTTAGGAATGAGGGGATTGACCACTCACATAGTCCTGAATTTACTATGTTGGAGTGGTACGAATCCTATACTGATTATCATGGCGTGATGGATAGGACTGAGGGGTTAATAAAACATTTAGCCCAGAAAATATATGGCAAAGCCCAGATGTTGGTAGACGAAAACCAGATCGATATAGGGAAAAAGTGGCCAAGAGTTTGCATGACCGATATTTTGTCAGACAGACTAAATTTAGACGTCGAGAATCTAACCCTAAACGAATTAATAAAGTATTGTAAAGAAAACAAAATAGACTTAGTAAAAGGCGAATCGAAGGGACAAATAATCTTTGACATTTTTGATAAAAAGATTTCTAAGACTCTGATTGAGCCCATGTTTGTAATAAATTACCCACAAGAAGTAAGTCCTTTATCAAAGCCTCATCGGTCAAAACTAGGCTGGGTGGAGAGATTTGAAGGTTATATTGGAGGACGCGAGATTTGTGATGGTTGGTCAGAGCTTACGGATCCGCTAGTCCAAAGGGAGAGATTCGAATCCGATACCAAAGCGGCTAGAAGTGATAAAGAAGAAGCCCAGCAAGTGGACGAAGATTTTCTGGAAGCGATGGAATATGGCATGCCCCCAATTGGGGGCATTGGTATCGGTATGGACCGGCTAACCATGTTTTTTACAAACACCTGGTCAATTAAAGAAGTAATCCTATTTCCCACATTAAGACCAGAACATGTCAAATAGACAAGGAATTGATCATGTCACTCTGACCGTTTCAAATTTGGATAGGACGAAGGTATTTTATGAAGAGCTTTTTCAAACAAAATTTGAGAAACATAAAGAAAATTCTTTTAATCTACTGCCGGTTGGTATTCCAGTCTGGTTTGTCCAATGGGAAAAGCAACATCCCAATGATCGGTTTGATGAGGCTAGAATTGGATTGGATCATATTGCATTTCATTTGGAGACATTAGAAGAACTTCAAAAGTTTGTTGATAGACTCAGAAAAATGAAAGTGGAGACGGCTGGTTTACAGAGATTTATGGGTAAATATCCATATGTTTGTTTTCGCGATCCAGACAATATCCAAACGGAATTTTTTATTCCCGAAGAACTATAATAATTGAATATGCAGCCCTACAAGAAACTTTATACATATTGGTACTCACTTATAATTTATGACTTAGAAGTTGAGTTTACCAAAAAATATATTACCAGTTGGAAGCTGAGAGAACAAATGGACGGAGCAGCCAGATCAGGGAAACAAAATATTGTTGAAGGATCGGATATATTAAAAACCAGTCTAAAGACAGGAATCAAGCTTACAAATGTTGCCAAGGCTTCAATAGAAGAGCTGATTGGCGATCTCGAGGATTTTCTACGACAGAGAAAACTTAAGATGTGGGACAAAAATGACCCTAGAGTTTTAGTTTTTAGGGAAAAATATTCAAAAATCGTAAGAAACTTAAGTAACTTAGGTTACTTAGGAAACGAGAAGTGGGAACTACCCGAAGACCCTGAGGAAGCAGCCAACTTACTCTTGACACTTTGTCACATTGCGACATATCTTTTGAACAACCAAGTAGACGCTCTCGAGCGCAAACATATCACTGAAGGTGGATATACAGAAAAGTTATATGAACAAAGAACTGCTTATCGTAAGTCTCTTAAGTAACCGAAGAATCTTATGAAACTTGATAAATCACAAGCGCTTACTCTACTAAAAACTCACATCCAAAATGAGAATTTGAGAAGGCATTGTTTGAGTGTCGGAATTGTTATGAAGGCTTTGGCGGAAAAACTGGGTGGTGACCCGCAGGAGTGGGAAATATTGGGCATCATTCATGATTCGGATTGGGAAGAAACCAAAGATAATCCCGATCAACACACCGTTGTTACACTAGGAAGAATTGATGATCCGAGATTTACACACGCTCTTCAATCACATAATACTCATCATACGCATCTGGCCGAGCTTGAAGGAAATATGGAATGGGCCTTAGAATGCTGTGATGAACTGACCGGATTTATTGTCGCGTGTACTCTCGTCCTGCCATCCAGAAAAATTGCTGACCTATCAGTGGAATCTGTAATGAAGAAATTTCCCAAAAAAGAATTTGCTAAAGCCGTTAATCGTTCCCAAATCGCTCAATGTGATGAAAAACTCGGCATCAAACTTCCCGACTTTGTCCAAATTGCCCTCTCCGCCATGCAGGGTATTGCAAACGATATTGGGTTGTGATAAATTCGTATTATGACATTCTTATTTGGGCCCGCCGATGGCGGATAAAGCGTTTGAGATAGCATCCAACTTCAGCTGGCAACTCCTTCGGGGCGGAAGTATAATAAAGATATATGCTGGACATTAAATTTATTCGTGAACATCAGAAAGAGGTTGAGAAAAACCTCGTGTTTCGTGGAAGCAAAGTTTCTTTGGCTGAAATATTGTCATTGGATGAGAAACGCCGAAAACTTATTTTTCAGATAGAAGAAATACGTGCTATACGAAACCAAACACCGGCAGAAAAACCAACACCGGAACAACTGGAAGAACTAAAGCTCAAAAAAGAAGGACTCAAGAAGCTTGAAACTAAATTTGACATAGTAGACAAAGAGTTTCTAGACAAACTAGCCCGAATTCCAAACATGTCTTCTCCGGATATGCCGGAAGGCAGGGGAGATCCCGACCATGTTGAATTAGCGGTTTGGATACCTGAGTCAGGATATTTACCCAAGGAAAAACTTGGGTTGGGGCTTAATTCAGCTCAATACATGCCAAAGAAAATCGGCAAGCATCATGTCGATTTAGGAAAAGACCTTGATATTATTGATATCGAACAAAGTGCCGTGACTTCAGGATCACGATTTGCTTATCTCAAAGGCGATGGTGCTCTTTTGCAGTATGCATTGTTTGAATTATTAAAAAATAAGTTAATTACGGAAGGATTTGAGCCCATGATTGTTCCAGTTTTGGTCAAAGAACAAGTCTTGTTTGGCACGAGTCATTTTCCGGAAGGACGTGACCAAGTCTATGAAATCAAAACTGAATTTGTAGAAGATAATAACCAATTATTCTTAGTTGGTTCTTCAGAACCTTCACTCTTTGCCTATTATATGAATAAAACTCTAGATAAAAAAGATTTACCAAAAAAGTTTTTTGCTTTTACCCATTGTTTCAGAAGCGAAGTCGGTTCATGGGGGAAAGATGTCAGAGGAATTAAGCGGGTGCATCAATTTGACAAACTTGAAATGGATTTATTGGCGTCAGAAGATAATTCTCGCGAAATGATGGAATATTTGCGTGGAATAAACGAGTGGGTAATGCAGCAATTAAGACTCCCCTACCGCATAATAAATAAATGCTCATGGGACTGCGGCTACAATGCGACCTATTTGCAATATGACCTTGAGGGTTGGCTTCCGACACAGGGTGAATTTATTGAATTGGGATCAAATACCGATGCTTGGGATTATCAAGCCAGACGGATGAATATTACATATAAAGATGAAGACGATAAGAAAAAGTTTGTCCATACGGTTAATGATACTGGCATACCCATGGGTCGAATGATTATTGCCATTCTCGATAATTACCAAAACTCCGATGGGTCGGTGACAATTCCCGAGATCCTCCGTCCCTACATGGGCAAAGACAAAATAGAGATAAAGAAGTAAAATTAAGAAATGGCAGTATTTAAAAAACCCAACTTTTCAGCTTTGGGACAAATCTTGTCTATAAATTCTTTTGTGGGTGGATTAATGTGGAAAATCAACAAGGGAATGTTTTTTGGTGTGGTGATTTTAAATATTCTTTTCAGCGCTACCATAATCCCCAGTCTTTATCTCGACAAAAGATTTTTTGATATTTTGGTCTCTAATATCACCAATCCATCACCTCAAAAGTCATTCCAAATAATCACATGGTTAGTATTAGGAAGAATGGGCTTACAGCTGATAAAAACCTTGTTTAGGAGAGTATCGGGGTACTGGAGCAGAATACTAATTATGAGAACAGGAAGCGAAGTGGAAATTATGATTGCTGCAAAATACGCTTCGATTTCAGTGCCAGATCTGGAAAATCCGGATTTTAAGGATCGGTATATGAGGATTGAGAGAGAAACCGGCGGAAGAATCCGCCGTGTGGCCGATCAAGTCCTCCGGCTCCCGACCTATTTATCTGGTGTGGTGTCTTCACTTTCGATATTTGCGATTGGTCAGCCAATAGTCATAATTCTTTCGCTATTATCGCTGGTCCCTAGTCTGATTGTCGAAAGAATATTTATCAAAAAAGATTTTGAACTGGAGAATAAAGTTTCAGTATTTCACAGATTTAGGGGGATGTACAGCTATTTCTTAGGCAGGACAAAATCTTATATGGATTTAAGACTGTTGGGGATGAAGGATTATTTGCGGGATAAAATTTATAATGCTTGGGAAAAGATAATCGTCCTGCGGAGCGATTTGATGAAGCAAGGCCGGATTTGGGGTTATCTAGCGGGGACGGTGGACGACATAGTTTCCTATGCATTTGACGGGTATTTTGCCTTTATGGTGATAATCGGCAAATCTACAGTCGGTTCAGCCCAGGCATATATTAGGGCAATTTCAAATTTCAAACAAAATGTGACTAATCTAACAACAACCACACTTGAGCTGTACGAAAACTATTTATATTTATCTGATGTTAAGTGGTTATTTGACATGGAAGAACCATATGGTATAGACAAGGGAGCCGATTTCAATGGAAAAATAAGTAAAAAGATAGAGTTTAAAGATGTTTGGTTTAAGTACCCCAATACCGACAATTGGATTCTCAAAGGAGTAAGTTTTTCAGTTTTAGCCCATGACAATCTTGCCATCGTGGGAAAGAACGGCGCAGGAAAGACTACTTTAGTAAAGCTCTTGTGTGGTTTTTATAAGCCTGATAAAGGAAGCGTGACAGTAGATGGACAAGAAGTTTATGATCTAAAAAAACCAGAGTATTGGAAATCACTTTCGGTGCTATTTCAGGATTTTGAGGGATACAATGTGACAGTAAGTGAGAGTATTGCCGCCGGAGATATCTCCAAAAGTAGCGACAAAAAAAGAATAAAAGAATATGCTAAGAAAGTTGGAATGGATGACTGGATAATTAGTTTGCCACTCGGTTATGAAAATCCACTGTCACGGGACTTTCCAAAAGGGGTGGCGGCTTCGACTGGCCAGTGGCAACGGATAGCGATTGCCAGAGCTTTGTTTAGGAATCCACAAATGCTAATTTTGGACGAACCTACCAGTAATGTAGATCCGGAAGCCGAAGAAGAAATATTTGACAATATTTTATCTTTAGGAAAGAATAAAACTATATTTTTTATCTCTCATAGATTTAGTACTGTCCGTCGGGCGGATAAAATTATAGTTATGGATGACGGTAGCGTAATCGAACAGGGCACACACGATTCACTCATGAAAGAAAGCGGTAAATATGCCCACCTCTTTAATTTGCAAGCCAAGAGCTATCAATGATTGTTGAAGAATTTAAGTCAGAATACTCTAAGAGATTAATTGTCAAGAAAATCTGGGACTGGGGATGGCATTATTATGTCACTACGGGGGTTCTTACTCAAAGTGGGGGTTTGATTAATGATATTTGGAAGCCGGTAATATCTAATGTTCAATGTCTAATGTCTAATGTTTTGATACTGGGATTAGCTACTGGTACACTGGCAAAAATATTGGTAAAAAGGTATAAAGGTGTAAAGGTTACGGGAGTTGAAATAGATCCGGTGATGATTGCCATTGGTAAGAAATATTTTGATTTAGACAAAATCCCAAATTTAGAAATATTAAATACAGATGCGGAAAAGTATAGTCCAAAAGAAAGATTTGATTTGGTGCTGGTTGATTTGTATTTGGGAGATAAACCCCCAAGCTTCCTATATTCCCATAAGTATCTTAAGAAACTCAGAAAAATGGGCAAATTAGTAATTATTAACCATCTTTTTTATGATTCTAGAAAGAGAGAAAATGCGGAAAAATTGATTAAAAAATTAGGAAAATATTTTAAGGATATTAAATTAAGACGGATATTAACAAATGTGATGATTATTTGCGAGTAAACGGCTATAATAACCAAGCTATGTTAGGTTTTTTAAATAAATTTTTTGACCTCAATAAAAAAGAAGTGGATTTGTTGCAAAACAAGATCGCTCCGGTAGTCGAATTTGAAAAGAAATTCAAAAAATTAAAGGATGAAGATTTTGAGGCAAAAACGGCTGAATTAAAAAGTAGGTTAGAAAGTGGAGAGACATCAGATCAGCTGTTGCCTGAGGTTTTTGCTTTGGTTCGCGAGGCATCAGACCGGGCGATTGGTCTCCGGCCGTATGATGTCCAGCTGGTGGCCGCCGCCGCGTTTGATGCGGGTAAGGTGGCCGAACAAAAGACGGGTGAAGGAAAGACTTTGTCTGCAGTCCCTGCTCTCTACTTAAATGCATTGACCGGGAGGGGAGTGCATTTGGTAACAGTTAACGATTATCTGGCCCGGCGTGATGCCGGCTGGAATGGTCCCACTTTTGATTTGTTGGGTCTGACTGTGGGAGTTATTGTACATGAACAGTCATTTATATATGATTCCGAGTATTCAGACACTTCTCATGGCGATGATCGATTGGCTCACCTTAAACCAATTACAAGAAGAGAAGCTTATGCCTGTGATATTACATATGGTACCAATAACGAGTTTGGATTTGATTACCTGCGCGATAACATGGTGGGCAGTTTGGAAGAAAAATCTCAGCGTGGACACCATTTTGCCATTGTCGACGAAGTAGACTCTATTCTTATTGATGAAGCCAGGACACCCCTTATTATTTCCCAACCAGATACCGAACCGACTTCAAAATATTATGAATTTGCCAAGCTGGTAGACAGACTTTCCCCCGAGGGTGATTATGTTATCGAGGAGAAACACAGGACGGCAAGCCTCAGCGAAGCCGGCCTGAGCAAAGTCGAAGGCCTGCTGGGAATAACTAACCTCTATGAAAAAGATTTTGATCTGATTCACCATTTGGAAAATGCCCTCAAGGCCAGAACACTGTTTTTACTGGATAAACACTACATAGTCAAAGATGATCAGGTAATAATTGTGGATGAATTTACCGGCCGGCTAATGCCGGGTCGCCGTTGGTCCGAGGGCATTCATCAGGCAGTAGAAGCCAAAGAAAATGTCACTATTCAGCAGGAATCAAAAACCATGGCCACTATTTCTTTTCAAAATTATTTCAGAATGTACGAAAAGCTGGCTGGTATGACGGGAACGGCTGCAACTGAAGCCGAGGAATTGAGAAAAATTTACAAGCTGGATGTTGTGGTCGTTCCCACCAACCGAGACAACATCCGTGATGATATGGCGGATACAGTCTACAAGACAACCCGTGCCAAATATGCCGCGTTAGCCGAGGAAATTGCCACGCTTCACAAAAAAGGTCAGCCGGTACTGGTGGGTACGACATCAATAGAAAAAAACGAAATGCTGGCGGCAATACTCAAGAAAAAAGGTGTACCTCATCAAGTCTTAAATGCCAAAAATCATGAACGGGAAGCTCAGATTATTGCCCAGGCAGGACAAATTAACGGCGTAACCATTGCTACCAATATTGCAGGGAGAGGTGTGGATATTATATTGGGAGGTACCCCCCCACCCAATCCAAAATTTGTCTTAGGTGACGACAGACTGACGCCAAAGCAATATGAGAAAGAAATGGCTTATTGGCAAAAAAATCATGATGAAGTGGTAAAGCTTGGCGGACTGCGGGTCATTGGTACCGAACGGCATGAATCAAGAAGAATTGATAATCAATTGCGGGGCCGGGCCGGCCGTCAGGGTGATCCGGGTTCGACAAAGTTTTATCTGGCTCTGGACGACGAAATCATGCGGATTTTTGGTGGTGATCAGGTGGCCAAAATCATGGGTTTTCTAAAAATCCCAGAGGATGAACCGATAGAACATGGTATGGTCAGCCGCGCCATTGAACAAGCGCAGGTCAAGGTTGAGGGATTTAATTTTGATGCCAGAAAACATGTGGTGGAATATGATGATGTCATGAACAAACAGAGAGAAATTGTCTATGGCCAGAGGAATAAAATTTTAAATAATGAAATTACCGATGCCGAGATTACCGAAAAAATTCAGAAGTCTCTGGCTAATACTGTTAAGATTTATGCTCCGCGGGGAATTGTAGAAGCCGAGGTTCTGCCCATTACCACAGCTCTTTTGGATGTCATTCCTTTTGATGATGTCTCGGCTCAATCAATTTCGGTCCAATTTAAACAATTGGGTGTGGCGTCAGAGATAATTACTTTAATTAATCAAATTGTCATGGACACGATTAACCAACGTAAATCTCAGGTGGGAGAAGCTGGTTGGAAAGAAATCATCCGCTTTGCTTATCTGTCCAGTATTGACAATCTCTGGGTGGCTCATCTGGATGCTGTGGACGATCTACGCGAAGGTATCGGCCTTCGCGGTTATGGCCAGCGTGATCCTCTGGTGGAATACAAAGGCGAAGCCTTTACCATGTTTGAGAGACTGCTGGCTCAAATCAATTCTGAATTTGCCCGTCGCCTGTTCCGTATTCAGATGAATAATCCCCAGCAACAAGTTGTCCAAAAACCACTAGCTCCTAAAAAGTCCACAGACTTTTTATCAGCCATGCAAGGACTGCAAAAAACCGGTGTCCAAAATACTCACAAATCCCTGGGGCGAAACGACCCCTGCTGGTGTAACTCTGGCAAAAAATATAAACGCTGTCATTTTCCCAATTAAGTTGCTTGTTTCTGATAGAATATAAGTATGGAAGAACAAAGTCTGCCGGAGGGATTGGTCAAACCGTTAGTGGAGCCACAACCGGAACCGGAATATTTTCCCCGCAGATGGCTGTGGGTGACAGTGATAATATCGGCTCTCTACGGAGTCGTATTATTATTTTTGATATATAAATCAAATAAACCAAAGGAGGAGATAGTGACACCAACTCCGTCACCGGTAGCAATAGCCACACCAGTTCCGGTCTTTGATCGGAAAGATTTCAAGATTCAGGTACTAAATGGCTCTGGAGTTGCAGGATTGGCGGGCAAAGCCAAGGATAAACTGGAGGCCTTGGGATATCCCGAGGTTACGGTGGGTAATGCAGACTCCAAAGATTATACCGAGACCGAGGTTGCAATCAAAAAAGCGAAATCCGGATTTGTAGCGGATATTAAAAAAGACTTGTCAGATTATACTTTGTCACAAGATTCAGGCACAGTCACAGGAGATAGTGAATTTGATGTGGAGATAATTTTAGGGAGTAAATAATAGTGTAAAATAGGGGTATGTTTAAATGGATTGCGCTAGCTTTAGCAATAATTGGAATTATTTGGATTGGGAGTTTCAGGTCTAGGTGGCCACAGCCAAGCAAAGGAGAGATTTGTAATACTTCGCCTCAATTTGGAAACTATTCAGAAAATAATAGCGGTGGAAAATTAGTTACGGTTGATTTGGATAGCAACAAAATGGCCAAAGAAGAAATGGAAGTGGAATTGTTGGCAGCTGCCGGATCTGCTGTCAATATTGCAGGCAGGTATGTCTTGATCACACACCAATGTGGACTTGGTTGCCAGAAACACGCCATATTGGACACTGATGGCAAAACAATATTTTATGGATTACAAACATCAAAAGATTTGGATTTCAGAGTTGATAGCCGGCTGGTCATGACCAATGTCACTGGTACCAACAAATCTTTGTATTATGAATTTAAGAATAATCAGATGAATTATTTATGTGAGAAAGAAGCAAAATGACCGAGCCGCTAGCGGCGAAAATGAGACCTAAGAATTTGGACGAATTTGTGGGACAGGAACATTTGGTGGGAACAGAAAAACCCCTGCGGATTGCAATTGAAAACAAACAAAGATTTTCATTTGTCTTGTGGGGACCACCGGGTGTTGGCAAGAC
>CAYITQ010000018.1:0-11758 GCA_964366335.1 uncultured Gammaproteobacteria bacterium | reverse complement strand
TTAATTCTATCAAGCCCAGAGTTGAAGGCGAAGCACCCGCCGGATCACAAATAAATATCGAGGTAAACTCGGAAAATCAGATCAAAGCTACTGTCAAGGCTGACTCTTTAGGTAAATTTAATTACAAAATTCCCGAAGGCTTAGAACCGGGTGAACATACTATTACCGTCTCGACCCTAGTGGACGGAGTGATGCAAAAAGTTACCAAATCATTTATTGTCGAAGCTGCCGCGACCGGGACAACTACTGTTCCCAATTTTACAGCGACACCTTCAGCAAAATTAAAACCCTCACCTACTCCCACCCCCGTTCCCCGCGTGGCTTATCCGGCGGAGACGGACCAACCAAAATCCGGTAACTTCGAATTTAGTTTGTTACTTCTGGCTTTCGGTGCTATTCTTATATCAGCAGGAGTTATAAATTTAAAATTTAAAAATTATTATGGATGATCAAAAGCATCAGGACTTTTCTACCGAAGGCACTACCCCGGTATTTTCTGATGCAGTACCAACCGGTCCATCACCCGTGGCACCCCCTGCCCCGGTAATGCTTTTGCCAAGCGGTGTTAATGTGGTCAAAAAAGGCTCCGGCTGGCCAAAAATAAAATGGGGTAAAGGAACCAAGGCCATGCTTGCCGGCAGTATTCTAGCCTTGGTATTATTAGTTGGCGGTATCTTTGCCGCCACCAAGCTTACCAAAAAACCCACTAATCCTCCTTCAAAAGCATGGACTGGCGTAACAACCAATCCGGAAGCCCTCCCAGTTCCTGAACCAGCAAAGGACAATCTACCCACACAAATGGAATCTGCTTCCTCTAGAATGTTTGGAGATTTAGTTCTCGCCTTTCCGGCAGCCGAGAAACAAGACATTAATATTATATCTTCAAAGATTAGTGGCAAGGCCTATTTACATTACGATAAGTTCGTTGACAAAACGTACGTTTTTACCCGATTAGAAAACTTGTCCATCCCGTCAGGTCAGGTTGTTAGGTTCTGGCTTTCAAATATTGAAAAACAGTATGTTTCCGTAGGAGTAGGTGAATTTATAAACGAAAACGGAAAATCTGTCTTACATAGTGTATTCGTGAAGGACGGCAATCTGAAAGATACTTACAAAGAGCTCACGGCTTCGTATGAATTATCGTTGCAGGTAGATAACCCATCCACACCATTTATTAGTCTGAAGTTTTAAAATATGAATATTTCTTTCGTCCGATTTATTTTAATTTTTTCAGTAATTTTAATGGCCGGGACTTTTAATCCAACTTCCATTCAAGCCAACCATGCGTGTGGATTTACTTGCGACCAGTTTTCCAATGGAATATGTACTCACGGCTGTTACGCTGGTGGCGCACCCAATCCTGATTTTAATGCCGGCCAAGGGCAAACCAATCAATCTGTCCCTGCCGAGCTAACTACGGACGGGGGAAATGTGACACAAGCGCAACAAACGGTTGTCAAATACAATAATTTATCAGTTCCAGGATATGATTATAAGATTGATTCACAACTGAAAGTGTTCCAGTCAATTCCCGATCTTGGGGCGAGTGGGGTAACTGTCTCTGATTATAGAACAGCCTTGGCAGCCAATACTACATTAGCCGCGGGAGCGGCTGCGGCAGGTGCGGCTTTTACTACTAAAAATGCAGCTGATTGTGCTGCAATAACAGTAGAATCCGAAAGAAGACTATGTCTCGTAAATGCAACTTCAGGACTTTATACCTCGGGAGACTGTCTTGGAAAAACAGTGGACGAATGTTCTAAAATACCCGGTAGGCGCGTTCAATACTGTAGCGGATCTCAAATTACAACCAGCGACACCTCTGGGGAGTTTCGTAGTAATTGTGGAACATCGTCTGGTACTGGCGGATGTGGACAAATTGATATTTATGATTACTCTGTTCCTCCAATTCTTAAGGGATTTATTATAGATAAAAGTGGAAGTAATTGTGGAGGCCCCTCCTCCCCCGGTACCCCTACTACTCAAACAACAACTCTGTCTGAACCAACCCCCACCCCCTCCACACCACCGATTGGGCCGACACCAACACCCACGCCGATGCCCATTCCCACTTTCCAATGTCAGCAGATACAAATATTGCGAGGTGGAGTTGTAATTACACCAAGCCAGATTTTGTTAAATGATAATATAGTTTTCAGAGGATTTGCCAGTGCCACTAATACGACTGTTTCATCTATGTTGTTTACTATAACTATCAATGGTGTAGCCCAAACTCCTGTCAGTAGACCGGCAACTTTGGTTAGCGGACAATATCAAGCCGATTATCCATATGCTATTTCGCAAGCTACCAGTTATTCAGCCAGCGTGGTACCAGTATCACCATAGTGTTTAAAAATTAAAAATTGTGACATTAAAAATTGAATAAAAATTAAAAATTATAAATTAAAAATTATATGAACGATTCTAATATAAAAGTTTTCAAGTCTGAGCGGAGATTCAAATTGCCGCAATTGGCCATGCCGAAAGTTGGGCCAAAAATGTTGATGGCGGCCACCGTCACTCTGGCTTTATTAGCCGTCGTCACTGCCGGTCTTTTGACCCGCAAACAATCCACCAAGCAATTTGTCCCCCAGCTGACTGCCGCCGCTACCACCACCACTATTTCTGATAATTTCAATGGCGCAAGTCTGGATACTACCAAATGGGTATCGGCTGGTGATGCTGTTGGGGCGAGCGTTAACCTTGCGGGAGGACAATTGGTAATCAATATTCCTCAGCAAACTAGCCAAAGATTCTATAACGTGCACTCTTTTCAAAACTTCACTGGTGATTTCAGTGCGGAAGTAGACATTGCAGGATTAACAACAGGTGATACCGGATCTGCAGAGTTTGCTTTTTCAAATGCAGGAGCTAAAGCGAGAGTAAGCCGTTATAAAAATCCAACTTCGGATAGATTGAACACCGAGTTTGGAAACATTGGCCTAGTATCAATTAATCTTCCCACAAATACTACTACCATCAAAGCTAAGATTATTAGAGTTGGATCAACTCTACAAACTTTTTACGATTTAGGTTCTGGATATGTCCTCTTTGGTAGTATGACCAATGGATACACTGGAGATGGTGTATTTGAATTGTACTCGATAGTGATTACACCTCAGTATCCAACAACTATTGCGAATTTTGATAATTTTACGGCTCAAGTAAATTTGGTGGGAGCGGTGGCGCCGACACCGGGAACGACTGCCGCTTGCACCACCAATTTCACCGTGTTGGCTTTGGCGCCGACACCGACACCGTTTCCAACACCTACTCCTACGCCAACCCCAACCCCCACTCCGTCGCCAAGTCCCACCCCCACTCCGTCTCCAACTCCGGCTGGGGCAAGCCCGACTCCTACCCCTACACCGATTACCGGATGTGGATTTGTCTGTAATTCCAATACCGATTGCCCGTCCACTATGATTTGTTATGTGGGCGCCTGCCGCAATCCGTCTTGTGTCACCTCAGCCAACTGTATCTGTGGCGGAGCCACCCCTACCCCCACTCCGTCTTCGACTCCGTTAGGGGCAGGCCCAACTCCAACTCCCGCCCCAATTACAAAATTAACCCAGGCCGGATCAGTGCTTGGGACTTGGACCGTGTCAGTTGTTGGAATTATTATGGTAGCGTTTGGTGCTTTGATGTTGGCTTTTTAATAACTTTTGATATCTTGAAGGTAGATGTTAGAAGTTAGATCGTTGAAGGTAGATGTTTTGATAATTTGATATACTAAATAAATGATAAAGACTTTTAGAGATTTGGATATTTATAACGAAGCGTTTGAACTGCAGTTTGAAGTTGAAAAAGCTTTACAAGCTTATCCTGCTAGTGAGACTTATTTATTAGTTGATCAATCAAAACGTTCGTGCCGAGCCATTCCTGCTCTGATTGCTGAGGGTTGGTCAAAGCGTGAGACATTAAAAGAATTTCAGAAATTTCTAAGAGATGCTATTGGCGAGGCGAATGAATTAATAAATCACTTAATGGTGGCCAACCGAAAAGGTTTTATTAAAGATACAAACTTGATAGAGAGATATGAAAAACTGGGTGGAAAAATAAACAATCTCAAAAATAATTGGCAAAATTATCCAAAAACAAAAATTTGATTATCAATAATTCAAGATATCAAAAAACGTCAATATTCCAACCTCTACCTTCCAACTTCAAAAAATCTAGTAAAATACTCGTATGTTAGGATTAATAATCGCCTTCGCTCTCATTACTAGACTGTGGAATTTACAAATACCTACCGGATATTATTTTGACGAAGTTTACAACGCTTTTACTACCCAGGAAGTTGCCAAAGGAAATATCAAGGCTTACGAATGGTTTCATACTTCACCTGTTGCCGGCACCGCTTATGGCTGGACGCATCCCCCACTAGCCAAATTGCTGTCTGCAATTGGCATTTGGCTTTTTGGTGATAATTCTTTTGGATGGCGAATTAGTGGCGCCATCATCGGCACCGGCGTGATTTATTTAACTTATTTAGTAGCCAAAGAACTTATGGACCGTAAATATGCCATGATTGCGGCATTTCTGGCAAGTCTTGACGGATTGATATTGGTGCAATCCCGTATCAACATGAATGATATCTTTGCTTTATTTTTTATTCTTCTCGCTTTTTATTTATTTCTTAAGAAACGGTTATTGTTATTAAGTATAAGTTTGGGTTTATTATTGGCCACCAAATGGACAGGACTTTATGCCATAGCAATTTTTGGCTGGCGGAAAAATATTTTCGGGATGCTTATTATTATTTTAGGAATTTACTTATTATCTTATTCCCACTATTTTTTCTTAGGAGGATCTTGGCAAAACTTTCTGGAATTACAAAAACAGATGTGGTGGTACAACACGACTCTAACGGCTACTCACACCTATCAATCGGCTTGGTGGACCTGGCCCCTTGATCTCCGCTCCGTCTGGTATTACGTCAATTATCAATCAAATTCTATCGCCAATATCTACGCTTTGGGCAATCCGTTTATATTTTGGCTGGGAATTCCGGCAATTTTATATACCCTTTATAAACGTAAATGGTTAATAGTTATTGGTTACTTGGCTTTTTGGTTACCGTGGGCCAGGGCCCCCCGGATTATGTTTCTTTATCATTTCCTGCCGTCAGTGCCATTTATTTGTATGGCTATCGCTTTTTCTTTATCGCAAACTAAAAACAAAATTTTAACATTTATCATTTTATCATTTACTTTTTTGTCATTTGTTTATTTTTTTCCGATTTGGGTTGGAATACCGATACCAAAAAACTTAGTTAATCAGTATTTTTGGCTACCGGGATGGAAATAGTCGCGATTGCTATTGTGATTTCTACGATGGTGGCCACTTGGGCTTCGTTTCTGGTTTCATTATTGGTCAAGAATTTAGTCGTATGGCCGGCGGTAGTTGGTTTCGTTATAACATTTATAATCATAATAAAGTTTATAAAAATAAAAACCTCTGTGTCCTGCGTCCTGTTTCCTGTAACTGTAATCGGTTGGTCCATATACCTAATTAAACTTTTCTCCCAAATGTTAGTGGAAACCCCCGATGGGATCTGGGCAGGGGGATCAAATGTTTGGGGAGACTGGGCCGGTCACATCGGCTACATAGCCAATTGGCTGTACGGTGCCAATTGGCCACCCCAAAATCCCTGGTATTCCGGTATCCGCCTGGCTTATCCGTTTTTATTTGATTACACAAGTGCCATCTTAGCCAAAATCGGATTATCTATACCATGGTCCCTCCAGCTTCCGGGGATAATCTTTAGTATTATTCTCGTTGTTTTGATTTATAAATTAACCCTGAGAATTACTAAAAGTAATGTTGCCGCGGTTTTGGCAATCAGCATATTTATGTTTTCGGGAGGCCTGGGGTTTATGTACAAAGATACCAAAGAGCTGACCCATTCATACGAGCACAATATTCAATGGGTCAATTTCGTTATTTCTGAAATGATTCCTCAGCGCGGGATCTTAATTGGACTAACTGCTGCCATATCTATTTTTATTCTTTGGGAGAGTGAATATTTTTTATTGGCAGGAATTACCGCCGGTCTTATTCCGTTTTTTCACGCTCATACCTATTTGGTTATTTTGGGAATTTCGGGAATTTATTATTTCTATAAACCAAAATGGGTTTGGTGGAAATTCTTTCTGCCGGCTATTGTTTTGGCCATACCGCAATTATTATACTTTTTGCCCCAAACATCAGGGTTTGTTCATTGGCAGCCGGGTTGGGCTGCTCATGTTCAAAAAGACAATTGGTTGTGGTTTTGGTTCAAAAACATTGGCTTTATGTTACCACTTCTGCCTATTGCTTGGGCTACTAGTTTCTTCAAATTCCGCAGGCTGTTTTGGCTTTATCTGCCGTTTATATTGATATTTGTAGTTTCTAATTTATTAATCTTTCAACCTTGGGAAAATGATAATTCTAAAATGTTGCGGTTCTGGTATTTGGGATCGTCTATTTTGGCCGGGTGGTATCTAATAAGAATTCCTAAAGTAATCGCTTTGATATTATTTGTCACAATAATATATTCGGGTGCGTATGATGCGGGTTCTTGGCTGAATTTTGAAAAGAACAAACTAATGCTTTGGAATCGGTCAGATATGGAGTCTGCTGAATTTATAAAAACCAATACCATACGGGGTTCGGTATTTTTGACCAATGATAATCACAACCATTGGCTGGTAGATCTGGCCGGACGTAAAATTGTCCTTGGATTTCGCGGTTGGCTTTGGAGTTGGGGTATAAATTATGCTGACCGCGAAGCCGATGTCCGTAGAATGTTTACCGGGTCCGCAGATACCGCGGATTTATTGCAAAAATATTCCATTGATTATGTCCTGATCGGAGACGGAGAAAAAAGTAATTTCGGAGCCGACGAAAAATATTTTGTTGATAGATACCCGATGTTATTGGACACCGGCTCCCAAAAAATCTTTGATGTAAGATGAGATTTTTGAGAAATCGTCTCCTACTGGCATAAGCACCCATTGCAAATCATACTTGGGACTTATGGGTGGAGTGTATAATTGTGTTATACCCGTCGAACGCATAGATGTTTTATAGACCGCAAGGCCCAGTTTGATAATGGCAGGATACAGATCGGGTGACACATCGGTTTTTATTATTTCTTTTGCCAATTTTTGCAAGTCTATTATTTTCAAAGGATTTTGAATAATTTTTTCGCGGATGGCCTTTATGACTTGTTCCTGGCGCTTGCTCCTGGCAAAGTCTGACCCTTCATCACTTTCGGAATATCTGGATCTGATAAATTTGAGTGCTGTCTTTCCATCCATAATCTGTCTTCCCTTCTCAAATTTTATGGTTTCATAACGGCACATGATACAGTCATCGTTTTCTTTTCCAGCAATGGGATACTTTTGGTCGATAAAGCCTTTCTCTACTACTACTTCCACCCCACCTATTAAATCAATTACTTTTTCAAAACCCGAGAAATCAATTAGAGCCGCAAAATGTATCGGAATACCGAGGACTTCAGAGACGGTAGATTTGGTGAGGACAAAGCCACCTCCCGGTTGCTTTTCTTCACCATAGTGATACATCGTATTTATTTTGGCCCGTAGACTCGCAATCCAAAGATCACGGGGGATGGTTATTGTTGCCACATCGGGAGGATCAGCCTGGATAGACACTACGGCCATTGAATCTGTAAGATCTGCTCCTTCGTGAGTTCCCCCACCCACTCCCAAAATCAAAAAATTAGTCCTGTTATCAGCCACCGGCAACTTAATCTGAGTCAATTTCCAGGCTGATTTGGTAAATCCGAATGCCGGCAAAAATATTATCTTAATACAAATTCCCAAAATAATTATCAAAATCCCCAATAATACCAACCGCTTCAGATAAACCCGGGATAATAATTGTCTTTTGATACGGTTATAATTAAGCACCATGGATACCATTCTACAGGGATTGAATAAGGCACAACAAGAGGCGGTTTGTTTTGCCGACTCACCCCTTCTTATATTGGCAGGAGCCGGCTCTGGAAAAACCAAGGTCCTCACTCACCGCGTGGCCTATTTTATTAAAAACGGCATTTCACCGGAAAATATTTTACTCCTGACTTTTACCAATAAAGCTGCGGAAGAAATGTTACGCCGAATTTCAAATTCAAAATTGGTCAATGGAGGAACCTATCACAGTTTCTGTGCCAAAATCCTCAGAAGATATTTTCAAGAAGTAAGCCTTGATCAGAATTTTGTAATTTTTGATACCGACGATCAAACGGATACCATGAAACTAGTCTTTCATAATTTAGGCATCGATCCGAAAACTACTAAAGTTTCATCGGTACTCGGTACAATTTCTTCTGCAAAAAACGAGCTTATTGGTGCGTCTGAATATATCAATTACGCTAGAGGTCAATATCAAGAAATGGTAGCCCGAGCATATTTAGTATACCAACAATTACTAAAAAAATACCACGCGCTAGATTTTGATGATTTATTGGTAGAAACAGTCAAGTTATTGCAAAACCCAATTATTTTGGAAAAACTCCATAGTATTTATACCCATATTTTGGTAGACGAATATCAGGATACTAATAAAGCCCAATTTCAAATTACCAAGCTGTTGGCCAAAAAAGATCAACATTTAACTGTTGTCGGGGATTTCAGTCAAGCAATTTACAGCTGGAGAGGCGCAGATTATCGAAATATGTTGCTTCTCAAGCAAGACTTCCCGGATCTCAAGACTGTCAATCTCGAGCAAAATTACAGATCTACTCAAAATATCTTGGATGCCGCCAATAATGTGATATCCAAAAACAAAAATCATCCCATTTTATCTTTGTGGACAGATAAACCAAACGGTTCAAAAATAATATTATTTGAGGCTGAAAATGAATGGAAAGAAGCCGAGTTTATTACGGAAAATATCCAAAAATATTCCGACGCCGCAGTGCTTTATCGAACAAATGCTCAATCCCGGGTTATAGAAGAAACTTTTTTACAAAAAAATATTCCCTATGTACTAATAGGCGGAACCAGATTTTACGAAAGAAAAGAAATCAAAGATGTCTTGTGTTATTTACGTTTATTAATACATCCAGACGATGAAGTATCCAAAAAACGTGCAGAAAAGATTGGGAAAACCCGGCTAAACAAATTTCAAATCTCAAATATCAAATTTCAAAATAGAACTACTCTGGAAATATTAAATGAGGTTTTGAAAGTGACCGGCTATTTGGAAATGTATAACCCCGAAGATGAAGAGGATGCGGGCAGATTAGAAAATATCAAGGAATTATTTTCTGTGGCCAATCAGCACCCGAATCTCAATGAATTTCTGGAAAAGATTGCTCTGACCGAGAAGGAATCAAAAAAAACTCATACATCAGAAAAAGGCTATGTAACACTTATGACCATGCATGCGGCCAAAGGCCTGGAATTTAAACATGTCTTTATTGTGGGTCTGGAAGAAGGCCTGTTTCCTCATTCGCGGACCTTATTAGATCCGTCAGAGATGGAAGAAGAGAGACGCTTGGCTTATGTAGGCATAACCCGCGCCATGGACAAACTTTATTTGATTTATGCCAGATCGCGGATGTGGTTTGGCCAACGCAACTCAAATACCATATCTCGCTTTGTATCTGACATTCCCGAGAATTTGTTAGAGGCGAATATTCAGCCAACTAAAAAAATAAATAAAGATTCCTGGGGTTTTGACGAGTCAGGCAACTGGCAATGGAAACCGGAGGATTAAATTAATAGTTACTCTTTTTAAATTCGTTTCTTTTTTTAAATAAATTCTCTCTAAAACCACCCTTTTCAATAAAGCTTTTTTGAATTCCTGCTAAAAAACGATCCATAAGAAAACTTTCTTTAGTACAAAGAGTAACCATGAGATTTGCAAACGCCTCAGTGTTTCCAAAATCTATCCCATATGACTCATGAGCCCCATGAGACACATGGGTCTCATGCGTATCCACTAGAGTTCCCCGTAGCCCAAGTACTCTTGGATCATCTTTCTCCCAAAGCTTAAAGCTATTTTTCCATAAAAAGTCTTTATAATCTTCAATTAATTCTCCAAAACTGGCACGGGAAACACCAGTTAATTTCAAATTACTTTCAGCAGAATTTTCAAGTGACCCTTCTACAAGATTCTGTTTACAACTCCGCGCTGCTTGGATCATCTGATCATAAGTGCGCGAAAACTTGTCAATATACCGTTCACAAAATATAGTATTTAGGTTAAATATTTCCACCGCCAACCAATATACAAGAGTATTTTCAATTCCTCCAGCCATATTACCCATAAGTTACATGTGACACATTTGACCCATCATTTAAAGACTCGTGTTTGGGGAAGTTCGTGTGGTAGCGGGTATTTTTATAAAGAATTTTAATTAACTTATTGACACCCCAGACGATAGTCAGAAGCCCTAACAGATATATCACCCCAAAAGTATTTATTGAAGGTAGTTTGTCGCGGGAAAGATAGCCAATAATTCCGGAAAATACACCGATACTAGTAATAATTTGTAAGGATTGGATACTGGTATTTAAGGTCTTGGCCTCGATACTCCGCACTATCGTCAGTGAATCATTCAAATATCTGATCGTCATACTCCAGAGTTCCTGAATATATTTATGGGTATCGGCCAAGCCCTCGAATTTGTATTTAAACAGTACCGACAGGTCCTCCACAATAGACAGTTTTTGGGCAATAGATGATCGGGTATTTATATAGACCGTCATCTGATTGATCCGGCTAGAAATAAGATTGATGGTATATTGATAATTTTCCAGTTTGGATATGAGAGTCGGTACCTGCCGGCCAGTAATATATTCCTGGTTTCGCAGTTTCGAAATTTCCTCCCAAATTACTCTATGGATATTCAGGTATTTTTCCATCTGATCTTTGAATTCCCGAAAAAAGATTTGCATTCCCACCAGTCCTTCAATAATTTCTTTTTTATTTGCCGGAGCAGTCACAAAAATATAACTCGGGGTTTTATAGACGGTTATCCCCTGGGAACTTATTTTGCTGTAGACTTGTCCATATTTTTCAATCTCAATTTTGGCGATTGTGGCCACAATCGTAGGATGGACAGTCTTGATATTAGCCAAGACTTTTGGCGTGGGGGCCCCTAAACTAAAGATGTAGGAAACCGCAGGGTTAAGTTTTTGATTAAAGTAATCTTCGAGTAGAGTTTGTCCAACCATGATATCATCCGTTTCAGTTTCCAAAACATATAATCCGTCCTCATAATACTTGAGAGTAATCCCTGAATTTGTTTTTGCCAATATGTATTCAAGAAAATCGTACTGACGTTCTACTGTATTGAAATCTAAATTTGACTTAAGGGATGCAAGTTTCTCAGAAGCTAAATTCAACTGCGATTTACCATAGGCAAACAGGTCAAACAGCTCAGTCAAATGCAGAGTGGTCCGCTGATACCAGCCGCCAAAATAAACTTTCATGAGTTAATATTACACTAAATTGTATAATCAAGTCATGAGTCATCCGTTACAATCCCCAGAATGGGGAGAATTTAGGGCCAAAAACGGTAATTTGGTATCCCGGATAAATGATTTCCAGATTATCTGGAGCCGAATTCCACACACCAAATATTATTTTGGATATTGTGGCAAGTGCCAAGTTCCAAGTGATAAAGATATTGAAAATATAATTTCCGAATCAAAAAATATCGGCGGAATTGGCATTCGTTTTGAACCAGATGCTCAAGAAGGTAAAATGCCTGATGGTTTAGTCAAAGGCAGAAGAT
>CAYITQ010000017.1:0-11870 GCA_964366335.1 uncultured Gammaproteobacteria bacterium | reverse complement strand
TTTCCACCTCGGAAGTGGAAAATAACTAAGCTTACAAATTAACCTTGAAAATGCTAAAATATACTCATGATCAATTGGTCTACTGACGAGAAAGAATTTAAGAAGAAAAATCCCAAAGAATACAAAATTTGGCGGCTCACCCAATTGATAAATTACGGCTTGGATGGAGAGAAATTAGATAGAAAGGAAGTAATAAACGCCTGGTCTAAAATCAAAGACCTTCTAGATCCACATAAAGCTGTATACTTAGAATATCTCTTATGGCACAAAAAACCATCCTCACACCAATTCAACGAAAATTTCTGGAACTTTTCCAAGCTGAAAGCTACTTAACCAAGCGGTATTATTGGACCGGTGGTACAGTTCTTTCTGAAGTTTATTTACATCATCGAGATTCCGAGGATATAGATCTATTCACTGAAAAAGAAGAGGTACATCTACCCAGTATCAAGGATTTTGTGGGTATATCCGGAGCCAAATTGGGAGCCCGAGGAATTAGCTACACCAGGTTTCTTGGACTTCACACCTTTATCATCAACTTTAGTGATGCTAGTCAGCTCAAAATCGATTTCAATTATTACCCTTTTCCCCGTATAAACACTAATAAAAAATGGAATAATATTGACATTGACAGTGTCGAAGACATTGCCACCAATAAAGTACATATCATCTCAGTCAAACCTAGATCCCGCGATTTTATTGATTTGTATTTCTTGCTTAAAGACAAAAAGTGGGGATTATCGCTTCCCAGGCTAATTAGTCTTGCCAAAGCCAAGTTTGACTGGGATATTAACCCCATTCAATTGGGTGAGAATCTGGCCAAAGTTATAACAGTTAAAGACCTACCTCGGATGTTGGTACCATTTGACCAAAAGGAGATGGAAGATTTCATACTCAAACTAGCCAAGTCTCTAGATAATGATATATTCAAAAATTGAATTATCCATTTTTGGCCACGTTAAGAAGGAGGCCTATGGCCGAGAGGAGCACCACCAGGGAGGAACCACCGTAGGAAATAAAGGGTAGGGGAACACCAGTCAGAGGAAAAAGAGCCGTCATGGCGGCAACATTGATTACAAATTGCCAGCCGACCCAGGAAATCACACCCAAGGCCACAAGTCCTCCAAAAGATTGTTTGGCATGTTGCGCGACTGTCAATCCCAGATGCACCAACCAACCATATATTCCTATTAATACTACTGATCCCACAAAACCGGTCTCTTCGGCATAAACGGCAAAAATAGAATCCGTCGTCACTTCCGGCAAAAATTGATATTTTTGTTTTGATTGGCCAAAACCCACTCCCCATATTCCGCCTGATCCTATTCCCAACAAAGCCTGACGGATGTGATATGAGGAGCCTTGAGTGTCACGCTGAAAATCCAGATAGCTTTTCATCCGCTCCAAACGATAGGGAGAAAATATTATTAAGCTTCCAAACACCAATCCTGCTATTGGAATAATTAGTATCATCGGTGCTAGTGACTTACCACTACCAAAATACATCGTGGCACTAATCAGTAAGACAATTATTGCAGTCCCCATATCCGGCTCCATCATGATCAGAGTCAAAATTCCACCAATAATAAATAAGAACTTTTTGATATCAAAATCCGATGTTGATAATAGTTTCGCCAGGTAGATTGTGAGTGATAGCTTGACCAGTTCAGCGGGCTGAAAACCAAAAGATCCAAATCCCAACCATCTCCGTGCTCCTAATATTTTGTTTCCTATACCCGGAATCAGAACAATTATCAAAAAACCGATATTTACATACAAAAACAATTGACTAAAGGCCTCAAGTCTTTTTAGGGAAAACCTAGAAGATACCCACATGGCAATCGTGCCTATTACTCCCCAAATAGCCTGAAGCCTCACATAATGCCATTTGTCCGAAAAATCTGCCATGGCATCGGCAAATGAAGCATTACCTATCATCACTATTCCAAATCCTACTAATAATAGAGTCAGGATAAATATCCTATTTCCGCGTTTCATATCAGAGCATGGCCAGCCACAAGCCAAATATCGCCAGAATTATACTTACCAGCCAACCACGCATCACAATTTTGGGTTCGGGCCAACCAATCACCTGTAACCAGTGATGAATTGGCGCAATAGGAAATACGCGTTTACCAAATAACCGAAAACCAATTATTTGTAAGAAGCTGCTGGCACCTTCAACCACAAACACCCCACCAATAATAATAAGTGCCACCGGCTTACCCAACAGAAGTCCTACGACCCCTAGGGTGGCACCAAAAGCCAAGCCACCCGCGTTACCCAACCAGATACGCGCCGGATAGACATTAAAATAAAGAAAAGCAATCAATGCCCCTATCCACAGAGCGATAAATATTGATAATGGAGTGTCCAAAAAACTCATCGATAAAATCCAAAAAGCCAATAGGCAAACGAGAAGAGTCCCGCAGGACAGACCATCTACGCCGTCGGTGAAATCAAATGAATTTGTAAAAGCCATTATCAAAAAAGCAGCCATCGGTACATATCCAATCCCCATTTTTATTACCCCGAAAAACGGAATGTTTATGATATCGATCTTTAGATTTATATAGAGCATCAAAGATACAATTAGAGAAAGAATTACCTGAATTATAAATTTGTGCCGCATTCTGAGGCCAAAAAATCCGGTTTTGGAAAATCCGAAGATTTTCATAATATCGTCGTACAATCCTAGAATCCCAAACGAAATGAAAGTAAAAAATATGATGTTTAATTCTTCTTTCAGGGGGAAAGCCGATGTCACATATAATCCCATCCGGGAAAGTAACGGCAACATGATAGCAAACAGCAGACTGACAATCAGAATAATCAAAATGCCACCCCCAATCGGGGTCCCTACTTTTTGATTGTGCAAAGCGTGTAACTTACGAAAAGCCTCGGTATCCCCCGGTTCTACTTGTGATCTTTCGTCTTTTCTGGTAAATTTTTTAGCAAACAAAAAATCAATAAACGGTACAATCGCCACGCAGGTAACAATAAATGAGAACATTAGCAAACCTAAATATACAGCCATAGTATTTTGGGAATAAATAATAATCCGGCCACGATTATGGCACCCACCGCATAAACCAACATCGCTCCTGCCGCTACATCTTTGGCCGTTTTGGCAGACATCCGCCACTCGCTGGAAACCAAATCCACTACTGATTCTATGGCGGTGTTTATCATTTCAATAACCAATCCTACTACAATCACAAAAACCAGGATAATCCATTCCCAGTGGTCAATCTGTAAAATAAAACCCGAGATAACGGATATCAATGACAATGTGAAATGAATTCTGAAATTTGGCTGGGTAATAATTGCCTGACGAACCCCATCCAGAGCGTGCTTGACTGAGATAGTATGACGAATCATATTGGTTATTATAGTCTAATCCGGCGATAGTCCAAAATAACGGAAAATGTCACGGCTCAAATCAAACCATAAAGGGGCTGCAGTTTCAGACCCCCAAGGTGATGTTTTCGGTTCACGCAGAGTCACCAGCATCGCAAACCGGGGATTATCCGCTGGGGCAAAGCCTACAAAAGAGACAATTGTTTTAGTTTTATCATAGTGGCCGGATACCGGTATTTGAGCAGTTCCGGTTTTTCCGGCAATTACAAAACCCGCCGGCTTGGCCCATCTCGCCTCTCCCCTGTCTACACTATTGATCATCATTTTTGCCATTTTGGCTGCAGCCAGCGGAGAAATGACCTGTATTCCGGATTTTTTTGTTACTGGCTTACCGGATACCCTGTCAACTATCGAAGGAGTTACCAACACTCCTTTATTGGCAATGGCGGAAACGGCACGCAACATTTGCAAAGGGGTAATGGCAATCCCCTGTCCAAAAGTGCTGGCCGCCACATCCAACTCATACCAATCTTTGGCCGGACGAAGACGGCTTTCGGTCTCTTCCTGCAAATCAACACCTGTTTCATGTCCCAGACCAAATTTGTCATAATAAGTCAAGAGTTTGTCTTTCCCCAATTTCCGCCCCACAAAAACCATTCCTGTATTATCTGAATGTTGGATGACTTCAGTCATCGAACTGTTTGGGTAATATTTTTCGTTCCAGGTCTTGATTACTGCGTCTCCGATCACAACCGGACCCATGCAAATCGTACATTTTGTGTTTTCATCCAAAACCTGGGAATCTAATGCGGCAGACATAACTATGACCTTAAATGTACTTCCCGGTTCATAAGCATCTGCAATAATCGGATTTCTATACAGACTATCATCATACTCTTGATATTTATTTGCATCGTAATCAGGCAAAGCGATCATGGCCAAAATCCTCCCTGTGGCGGGTTCCATAACAGTTACAGTTCCCGAAACTGCCTGATAACGGTCTAGGCCATCTTTTAATTTTTGGTATGCCAAATACTGAATAGGTCTTTCTATAGAAGTTTGCAAATCGGCCCCCGGAAAATCCGGAATAATTTGTTGCCCATCTATTAAAATCGGTCTGTCTGCAACGTCTGCTTCCCCCACCATTTTTCCGGGTCTTCCGGACAGTTCACGGTTATAAAAACCCTCCAGACCAAAATAACCTTTGGGATTACCTTCGGAATCCTGGCCCATAAATCCCAAAAGATGTGCACTAATACTGGCTTCAGGATACCATCTGGCAATGCCAGATTCCCATTCCAGTCCCGGTATTTTATACCGTTCAATTTGGAGTTTTTGTTCTTCGTTTATACCATCTGTAAGCGGAAACCAAACTGTTTTTGGATCGTTTATTTTATAAATTAAATTAGCACTGATAGATGTACCTAAAATTGGAAATAGGGGGGCAAAATCTTTTTGATTTTTGGGAAAATAGCGGGTATCTACCAATAACTTGTATTGGGTCAGGCTTGTCGCCAGGGCAAAACCGTCCCGGCTTTTGATTTCTCCACGGAGACTCGGAATTTTTCTTGATGAGAGTCGTTGTGACTTAGCAGTTGTACTTAAATCGGCGGTTTTTATAATCTGCCAATAGCCCAAACGCAAGACCAACAAAATCAAGAGAAATAAAAAACCGATATTTATAAACAGGTACCGTTTTTTCATGGCCTGCTTCTGGCAACTACTGCACCTCGCCAGAAGTCGGTGGCCAAAGGTACAAAGTTTAGCTTTTCTGCTCGAAGTTTCACCGCCGGCAATGCCGACAGTGTGAATATTTGGAGTTTAAGAGCTTGATTTTGCGACAAAACGATTCTTTGTGCCTGCATTTCCCGCCAGACCTCCTCACCATCGGTTGATATCAGGCTCAAGAGCCAAAATTGCCCAATCCCCAAGATTATATTGATACCTATTATCAAAAATATTTTCTTCATATTTTCTCAAAAGCGCGCAGTTTACTGCCCCGCTCTCCTTCAATTGGTTTTTTTGTTAACACATTTCCCAAATGATTAAATGCCCAATGATTAAATTCTTGTTTTACTATTCTGTCCTCCAAAGAATGAAAGCTAATAATTACTACCCGTCCTCCCGAATCTAATATATTTTTGATTTGCGGTATGACTTGCATTAATGAACCCAACTCATCATTGACAGCAATTCTCAGTGCCTGAAAAATCCTTTGGGTGCTACTGAAATCACCGATTAAATTAGAAAGCTCTAGTGTCGTCAATATAGGTCTTGAATTTACAATTCTTTGGGCGTAGAACTTAGCCTTTGGCTCTTCTCCAAAATCCTTGAATATTTTGGTTAACTGATCAACTGATAACTGGTTAACTAATTCAGCTGCCGTTACAGCTGAATTTCCCATTCTCATGTCCAGATTGCCATCAACTTGATACGAAAAACCCCGAGATGAATCTTCAATTTGATGCACTGAAACGCCCAGATCCAGTAATACACCTGAAACGGGATACCAATTATTATTTTTGGCCACTTCTTCAAGATGAATAAAATTAGATTTTACGCACAAGTCCACCAAGTTTTTTGAATTATTTATAGCATCTTGATCTTGATCTATCCCCAATACCAATCCTCCCTTAGATTTGATTAGAGATGCGTGCCCACCACCACCCAAAGTGGCATCAATATATTTATTACCGGAACGGACATTTAAAAATTTTATTGCTGTATCAAGTAGTACCGGTGTGTGATAGTCGTTCATATAAAATCTTTGGGTTGCTTACTAATTTTGGTGTTAAACTTTTCGAACGTTTCGGTGTCCCAGATTTCTATACGGTCTACCGCACCCGCCACGACACAGTCAGACTTTATTTGGGCAAAATTCCTTAGATAGTCGGGGATTAAAACTCTTCCCAATGAATCTATCTCTACTTCGGTGGCCCCATAACTGAGGCCTCGCAAAAAATTGCGCGAATCGGCTCTGGTCAGGGGCATTTGATTTAGCTTGTCAACGAGTTCCATCCAAGCGGGCCTGGGATAAAGAAATAGACAACCGTCTAGTCCCTGACTTAAGATTGCGCCATTTTCTAATTGGGCACGAAATTTCTTGGGGATTGATAATCGCCCTTTTTCCTCGAGATGATGATTGTATCGTCCGATAAACATACCACTTTATACCACTTCATACCACTATCTACCATTTAAATAGCCATGTCAAGACAAACAAAAGACGAAGAAAATTGTTAATTTGCTTTCAATTCAGAAGATTTGCCTGAAGAAACGGTGAAGGGATAAGTAGCGGAGAAGACGGAGGAACGGCTTTCGTCGCGGAGTGTCAGCTCCATAACCGCATTTTTGATATTGGTGTGATAAGTAAATTTACCACTGGATTCACTGCCCAATAATTGTTTTTGAGTATAAGTTGATTTGCCTTTGACCGAAGTTGAAGCGTTGACACCTGTCTGTATTTGATTACCCTTGACTGTGGCGTCATAAATCAGATTGTATTCCAGCTGGTCGGCATGCAAGTTGGAAATAGTGACAGTCACATAATTGCCCTTGGCATCAAATTGCATACTCACTTTTGGCTGTTTTTCATCGGAAAGCTGAACTACAACAGCCGGAGAGGGGTTGGGCGATGGTTTGGGTAGTTCTCCTCCGTTTTTCTTGGCTACATAAATTACCGAAGAAGCGGCAAGCAATATTACGACAGCGGCGATTATCGGCCAAAGATCTTTCATCTGTCTACTTTAGCTTATTTTGAAAATAACTGTCAAGGTCTTTTATTGCAATGCGTTCTTGGGTAGCTGTGTCACGGTCGCGGACTGTCACCGTTTCGTCTTCCAATGTCTGATAGTCTACTGTCACACACCATGGCGTCCCAATCTCGTCCTGAGAATAATATCTCTTGCCAATATTCCCCCGGTCATCCCAAACCGCTGCAAAGTTCTTTTTCAAATCTTTATAAACATCTTCGGCTTTTTTTGTAATCTCTTTTTTGTTTCTAACCAATGGGAATACAGCCACTTTATACGAGGCAATCTTGGGATTTAATTTCAAAACTATTCTATCTCCATCTTCACAATATGCCGAAAGCATGACTGCCAAAAAAGTACGGTCTACTCCCCAGGTCGGTTCAATGACATGAGGGACCACTCCTTCATACGATAAATCTTGCCCTGAGGCTTCTTGATGTTTCTTTAAATCGTAATCAGTTCTATACGCAAGTCCATACAATTCTTTTTGACCAAAAGGATAATCAAATTCAAAATCAATTGTTCTTTTTGAATAATGGGCTCTTTCCCCATCTTCAATTTCGTGTTCATGAATTTTAGTAGTATCCAATCCAACTAAATCAAACCAATTCCACATTTCGTTGCGCCAAAGTTCAAACATCTCTTGCCAATCTTTTTCCTCAATAAAATACTCGATCTCCATTTGTTCGAGTTCCCTGACCCTAAACAAAAAGTTTCCAGTAGTTATTTCGTTTCTAAACGCCTTTCCCATTTGGGCAATACCAAATGGTAATTTCTTTGGGTTAGTCGATAATACATTCTTGAAATCTACAAATTGTCCTTGTGCTGTTTCTGGACGCAAGTAAGCAGTATTAGAAGATCCTTCGACTGCCCCAAGTTGAGTTTTCAACATTAAGTTAAAGTTCTTGACTTCACTCCAATTTTTCTCAGTGCAAGTTGGACATTTTTCTTTAATATCTACATAATCTGCCCTAAATCTATTGTGACAAGATTTACATTCAACCAAAGGGTCAGAAAAACCGGCAACATGACCAGAGGCTTCCCAAACTTTGGGATTCATAATAATGGCGGCATCAAGACCCAAAACGTCATCTCGTTGTTCGACAAAGGTCTTCCACCACAAATCCTTAATATTCTTTTTAAGTTGAGCTCCAATGGGTCCAAAATCCCAGGAATTGGAAAGTCCACCATAAATTTCCGATCCCGGGTACACAAATCCCCGCCTCTTACAAAGACTGACAATCTTTTCCATTAAGTCCATGGCCTATATGTTATCAAATTTTTTGATAGTTGACACTGGCAATTTCGTGTGTAAAATGTGGATATGGCAAAATTGTGTCTTTTTAATGGATCAGGGTTTGAACCCAAGCATTGTGAAGGAGGATGGTGTGCAGCTGGGAATGGTCGGGGTGTAGAACGATGTTGCGGAGAAGCTAGTGTTAGTGTGTTTCCACAAGATTTAGTGGCTGCATACATGAAGGCTTTGGAACTAGACGGGCCTGAAGGAGCGGCAATTGTTCTTATGGAGACAATCGCGGGTAAAGAACAAGAACTTAACATTCCACTTTTATAATTTGAGCTTTGCCAGGATCTTGTGGGAGTGGAGGGGGCGTTTGGATTGAAGAAAGTTTTTGGGGGTGGAAACTTTTTGTCCGGATTTTTGTTCCAACTCTTTTCTCGCTCTTCCAGCAATATTTCCACCTTCACGGGCAGCTTGTTTATTTTGAGGAAAACCTTTGGTGTCACGTGCTTTGGTAATTCGTGTTGTGGAAGCTTCGCCCAACATTGCAAAAATGAGTTCCATATCGTCCATATGGTCACGTAGATTTTCCTGAACCAGACCTTTGAATTTTCTGTATTGGGATGGAATCATTCCAAACGTGGCTTTGGAAATTTCGGCTGTCAAAATAGCGTATTCTCTATCCAAGCCCACATTTCTTTTTCTCCATTCGTCGGTTAATTCTTCACGAATGGCTATTCCACGCATTCGTTTTTCAATCCAATCATCTGAATATCCTTTGGCTTTATACAAAGCTCTCGTTCTTTTTGTTGCCAATTCAGGATCTTCTATTTCTTGAATTCTCTCATACCCCACACGTGCTAACCAACGCTTAAATGGTTCTGCTTTGGGGGAGGTTATAGATTGAACAATTCGAAAAACGCCTTCTGTATTAGCACATCTGATTCTTTGTTTACCGCCCGCCGTCTCTATCAAAAGGGGGTGTTCAATTTGAACCCACCCTTTGGCAAGCTCCTCGTCACGATTGAGCATGTTCTTAATGTACTGTTTTGGATTTGTAGAATCAGTTAGAACCTCAACAATATCAATAATCACAAACCACCACTCGTTATTGTGGATAACACGCCGGATTGTTTTTCCATGGAATATGGCTAAATCCATACAATTATTTTAACATGCGCAGGATTTTGTGAGCATGGAGGGGGCGCTCAGAGAGGGACTCAACCAGATCGTTGATATCCCCATCATACGTCTGCCCGAATTTCCAATATCCTAATTCGGTCAGAATTTTCAATTTACAATTTTCAATTTTCAATTCCCAGTCAACGCCGAGAGATGAGATTTTAGATAAAGATAGAGAGAGAATGGAATAAATCTCCGGATGAGGTTGGCGGTCCGGAGTTAATTTATCTATCATTTCGCACAATTGATAAGCAATATTTACCCGTCCCAAATGTTTTTTCCAGTTTGAAAAGTCAGTTAGTAACTTGACTTCAGTTAGAGTATCCATCTCACCGCGTCCGGATACGCCCTGAAAAATAACTTTATTAAATAAATCTAAAGACCCTGCCCGCTTTGATATTAGTTTACGGATACCTCGAGCCATGAGCGTAATTTTGCCATGAGACTTGGTATAGAGTGTAATGATTTTATCTGCCTCACCAAAATTGTGCCTTTTGATGACGATTCCCTCGTCAGTATACGAATGCATGTTCGAGATCTTTGTCTAGTATAAATTCTGGTAAACTTTTACCATTTATTTTGGTCTTATAGACAAAATCCTTGGCTCCGCCTTGCTTCTGAACTAGCATTTTGTAGGGCGATTTTGTTTTAAATGGTAATTTGTATTTCAAGGTTATTGATTTGACGTTTAGAGGAGCTAAAGTAAAGAAACCTTCAAATATGGTTTTTCCCAAGTCTTCACCCACCGCCTCACCTGTCTCAAATCCTTTGGATTCTACAAGCGTACTGCCTTTGGGAACATAGATTCTGACCCAATCACGGAACATTCCATTCAATCTCCGGCCACTTTCTATTGTTACCGAGCCTTCCTGAGGATTGGTGTAATTGAGTGTAACCGTCTTCGTTACTGATCCGTCACCACCAATTTCAATGTTTTGACTGGCTTCATAGCGTACCCAGATATTGGTCTTGCCTCCGGAAAAATTAGTATCTACCACCATCAAATAATCCTCATCGGCCGATACTTCCCTCACTCTTCCGGCCATATTAAAGGCTTCTACGGCGGATTGGGCGGCAGGATCAAAGGAATACATCAGTATTTGTTTACCGGAAATCAAACTCAAGATCGTGTTAAACAGTTCGGGAAATTTAGCTTTTGGTTGGGCCATGACATTGGCCAAAACCGAATACATGACCGGTCCCAAGAATAATTTTCTGTTGCCATAATTGGCCGGAGCCAGAATAATTTTTCCTGAAACAGAGTCCCAGATCACTGGTTCTTCTGATCCGGCCAACATCTGAAGTTCATAAAAAGCTGACGGACAATTACACCGCGGATCATTTTCGGCACTGAAATTACCAAAACCCGGAACACCAATTTTCCCCGTGACTTTCAGCAAATCAACCAAAACCTTGGTTGTTACCGCGATTACCCCATCCACTTTCGGTGATCCTGTCAAATCATAATTGGTCATGAATGTATCCATGGAAGACCGAAAGTCCGGAGACAAGTTTTGATCACGCATATACCAATATGGCACATTGGGATGATATTTTTTGATTGGCTCGGGAGCGGGAATTCTCTTCGGAAACTTTTCATCCAGCTTGTAAATATCATCCGACTGCAATGTCGAAATTTTGCCTTTGTTGACTTCAATCACCGCGTATCCGGTCAAAAATCCGCCCGTAGGGCGTAATTCTGCTTCATTTTGAAACAATAATAAATATTTTATTGACTTGTCCTTGCCTAATAAATAAGGGGCGGCTTCTAGAATCGGTTTGGCATCGTTCACCAAGGCGGATGCTTGATCTAATAAAGTAATAGCTTGGATAATCTGAGGCCTAATGGATTTTCCCTTATATGCCATAGGGTACCTCATCGGGTCAACTTTGTCTATTTTTACTTTAGCGGAAGATAATTTATCTCCGATTTCCGAAAGCTGAGGTTTTAGTTTATCTAGTGTCTCGACAATAAAGCTAATTCTGTCTGCCGCAGTTTTGGCCCCATCGCCAGTCGTTGCCAAACCCTTTAATCCGATAACATCGGCATACGGGGCAATTCCGTCGATGGCAATTTTCGCGGCATCTACCACATCGTCAGTGGCACCCAATACAGAAATCCCATCCGCATAATAATTTCTTACTAACGGTAAATTTTTCACCCAACCTACTTTTTGTATATCCTGTCTGATGCCTCCGATTTCGGTCTGAGAATCAGTCAATATTTTCTTCATCGCGATCAAATCTTGTGACTTTGCAATTGTCGATGCCAAACTGCCAATTTTTTGCAGATTATCCACTCTTTTCATTATTGATTTTACGGGTCCCGATACGGA
>CAYITQ010000016.1:0-12370 GCA_964366335.1 uncultured Gammaproteobacteria bacterium | reverse complement strand
GCGGGGTGTCATTTTGGGCACCAGGTCCGCCGCCGTCACCCCAAGATGGCCCCCTATATCTATAGTGCTCAGGACGGAGTACACATTATAGATTTAGTACAGACTAAAGCTGGGTTGGACGAAGCTCTCAAGTTTTTAAAAGAATCGGTAGCAGATGGAAAAATTATAATGTGGGTAGGCACAAAAAGACAGGCACAGGAAGTGGTCAAACAGGCGGCAGAAAAGACCGAAATGCCATATTTTGTGACCCGTTGGCCAGGGGGTTACTTTACTAATTTTCCCCAACTTCAGAAAAGTGTTCTGAAACTGCGTGACTTGAAGGCCAAAAAGCTTGCTGGCGAACTCAAAAAGTATACCAAAAGAGAACAATTGCTAATTGACCGCGAAATTGCTTCCCTGACGAAACTATTTGGTGGAGTGGAGACTCGTGATAAACTGCCAGATATATTATTGATTGTCGATACTCATCAGGAAGCGGTAGCGGTGGCCGAGGGACACCTGAAAAATATTCCTGTCGTTGGTCTAGTGGATACCAATGCTGATCCGGACTTGATTGACTATGTGGTGCCCTCTAATGACGATGCGGCCAAAGCCATTGAATTATTTGTCAACGCCTGCACAGAAGCTATTTTGGAAGGCAAATCCAAGTTAAAATAATTTTTAATTTTAAATTTTTAAACAATGAAAACAAATTTAGAAAACCTAAAAAAACTGCGTGAGTTAACTTCAGCGGGAGTGGCTGATTGTAGATTAGCTCTGGAGGAATCAAAAGGGGACATGAAGAAAGCGACCGAGATTTTGAGAAAAAAAGGTCTTGAGAGAGCAGAAAAAAAATCTGAAAGAGAAGTCAAGGCTGGTCTGGTTTTTTCTTATATTCATCATACCGGCCGAGTCGGGTCAATTGTTTCATTGGCTTGTGAGACTGATTTTGTGGCCAAGACAGATGATTTTCAAAAACTTGGGAAAGAGCTGGCTATGCATTTGGCCGCCACCGGATCTCTTGATACTCCCTACATCCGCGACGCCTCCAAATCCATTGCCGATTTAATCAAAGAAACCATCGGTAAATTGGGTGAAAATATTCAAGTGATAGAATATAAAGTACTAACAGTATGACATTGGGAGATATACCAGATAAAATGCAGAGGACGATGGGACATGTCAAGGAAGATGTGGCCAGTATCCGGACGGGGAGAGCCACACCGGCCTTGGTAGAGAACATTGTTATCAATGCATATGGTGGCACCACCAAAATGCGGGTGATAGAAATGGGTGGGACTACGACACCCGATGCACAATCACTTCTGATTACTCCATATGATTCGGGAACTATTGGCGAGATTAGACGGGACATAGAAGCCGCCAACGTAGGCTTGACACCAGTCATTGACAATGGAGCGATTAGAATTGCAGTTCCAGCTCTGACGTCGGAGCGCAGGCTAGAATATGTCAAGATGCTTCACAAAAAACTGGAAGACGGCAGAGTCAAGATCCGCCAGATCAGACACGAAAAAATGATTGAGATAAAAAATGGTTCTGAATCCAAAGATATCAATGAAGACGAACGAAGCAGTCTGGAAGAAGAGTTACAAAAACTAACTGACAAAATGATGGCAGAGATTGAAGTAATCGGAAAAAATAAACAGGAAGAATTGATGAGAGTGTGATAGACTAATTGCATGGGAACGTTTTTTGTATTTTTGGGAGTTTTATCAATCCTGGTCTTGATTCATGAGTTGGGACATTTTTTAGCCGCCCGGTATTTCGGGATTAGGGTTGACGAATTTGCTTTTGGGTTACCGTTTACCAAACCGATTTTCAAGTTTCAACATGGTGAAACTCAATACGCGATCTATCCACTAATCTTTGGTGGCTTTGTCAAGCTACACGGTGAAGAAAATAAAGTCAAAGAGGATAAATTAAGATCTTTTTGGAACCGCGGACGCCGTCAACGCATGATTGTCCTCGTGGCTGGTGTCACCATGAACATTCTCTTGGCCCTTGTCCTCTTTGTCAGTCTGTATCTTGTCCTGGGTATTCCGGGGGATGCTCAAAACCTAGTGACTGTCAATGTGATTGAACCTAATTCACCTGCGGCCGCCTCGGGACTTATGGCTTATGACAGGATAATCTCAGTCAATGGTTTGGATATAAACAAGACGAGTGACTTTGGTCAGATGATGATCAAATATGCAGGGACCCCGGCCAAGCTGACAATTCGCCGTGGTCCGACGGTAGCATTGTTTGAAGGCATTGTCGAAAAAGCCACTCAAGAGATTGTGTTGACTGCTATACCACGGGTTAATCCACCTGCCGGTCAAGGTGCATTGGGAGTAAGTATTAGTGAATATCCCTATGTGCAATTAAGTAAAAATGGGAATGTATTTGTAGCAAGTCTGAGAGTAACCGGGAAATGGATAGAGAGAATATTTGAAGGTTTTAGGGGAATTGGCCAGAGCTTGATGGCCGGAAAAAAGCCGGAAGGCATATCGGGGCCAATCGGTATTTATCAGCTGACGGGTATTGTAGCGGGCGAAGGCATACTGCCGACGATAGAATTAATTGCCATATTATCTGTAAACTTAGCCATCTTTAATGTTCTGCCCATACCGGCATTGGATGGTGGACGGATGTTTTTTGTCTGGCTTGAGTGGGTGCGTAGAAAAAGGATTTCAGTAGAACTCGAAGCCAAAATAAACAATTGGGGGATGATTTTTCTTCTGACTCTCATTGCTCTAATATCTTTGCAGGATGTTATAAAGATTTGGTGGAAGTAACAGTTCTTATCATCACTCTAAGATTGTGGATGGAAGCCAATCTATAAAAAAGAAGCTCTTTGCATTTGAACAGGTGATGTAAATAAGCCCGAGAATAAGATTTACAAGTTGGACAATCGCAATCATTGTCAATTGGATTTTCGTCAATTGAATAAATTGATTTTGAAATGTTTATTCTTTCGGTTGGTGATTCGTGATTATAAAGCGCACCGTTTCTGGCAAGACGGGTCGGGGCCACACAATCAAACATATCAAAACCAGCCTTGACAGCCCGAACCAGATCTGAAGGTCTAAGTCCCAAGCCCATGGCCAGTGGTTATAATTCTAGTTTTGCTATCAAACGAAAACATGCACCCATTATACTTGACATTATTTATAGCAACTGGTTAAATAACAGAGATGAAGAAATTTTTATTTCTCTTTGTTTTGTTATTGGTTACAGGAAGTGTGAGGGCTGAATTTGGGGATGGAAATAAAAAAGCCACTTCGGCTGCAGAGAGAAAAGGTGCCCGATTGGAATTAAGAGATGATATCAAAGAGCGCCGAGAGACATTTAAGACTAATCTAAAAAAGATCAAGGATGGGAAGAAACAAAAAATTGTCGAGAAACTGGACATCAGATTTAATGAGGTAAACGCCAAGAGAACTGCTCAAATGGCCAAGCACTTGGACAAAATGAGTCAGATTTTGGCAAGAGTTACTGGGGACACCGCTTCTGCCAGTTCAGCTATTCAGACTGCCCGCGATTCAGTGACAACCCAAGCTGCAAAAACATATGTCGTTACTATTAGCACTGAGGACAAACTTAAAATGGATGTAGGTAAAGTCAGAAGCCAACTGGAAGCAGATCTAAAATCGGTTAATGAATTGGTTATTAGTGCTCGAAAGGCTGTACAAGCCACTCTAAAATGAAAAAGCCCTTGATAATTATCGTTTCGGTATTGCTCTTGGTAGCCTTGGTTTTTTTGGGTTATAAATTGTTTTACAAACCAGCACCACCTCCTGAGGATTTAAAATCAGAGCTGATGCTCACTGAGGATGATGGGGGACAAGCTGACTTCGATTTATTGACACAAGACGCCGTGGGTTTGTAATATGAGTGTTCTGCCCGACGAAAAGATTGAGGAGATTGTAACCAAAAACAAATTGGTGGATTCCAAAGAGTTGTCAGGACTGGTCAAGTTTGCCAAAGATTCAAATCAGCCTTTGGAAGAAATACTAATTGAGAAAGAAGTAGTGTCTGATGATAAGTTGGGCTTGGCTCTGGCTGATTATTATAAAGTCCCCTTTATAAATCTTTCAGATATTGATATTCCAGACGAAGTACTTAATTTATTACCCGACCGGGTGATGCGCCGGCAAAAAGCCCTGGTGTTTGCCAAAGATAAATCGGGAATTAAGATCGCAATGCTTGATCCCACCAAGCGGGATGTGGTCGAAATGCTTGCTATAAAAACCGGAGTTAAGGTGACCGCTTATTTGGTTACAATGCGTGATTTGCAGAGTGCCATGCGGGTCTATCAGAGCGATTTGCAAAAAATAGTTGACAATCTGCTCGCTGAAGATATTGGCCGGTCTCCCGACGCTATCCTTTCGGATCCACCTATGGCGAGAATCGTCGATGCAATTATTGATACGGCATATCAAAACCGGGCTTCGGATATTCACATTGAGCCTCAGGAAGAAAATTGTCTGATTAGATATAGAATCGATGGGGCCTTGCAAAAAGTAGCTCAAGTGCACAAAAAACTTCACGACCGGATTACTACTCGCATCAAAGTTATGTCCAATTTACGCACCGATGAACATATGGCAGCTCAAGATGGCAAAATGCGGGTCAAGCTTGACGAAGAAAATTTGGATATACGGGTATCTATCTTGCCAATTTCAGATGGAGAAAAAATAGTCATGCGGCTATTGTCTTCGCGGTCGCGTCAATATACCCTTACCGATTTGGGTATGAGTGAAACTGATTTGGCCAAACTAACCAGGGCTTTTACCAGATCTTACGGAGCCATTTTGTGCACGGGTCCAACGGGATCCGGTAAAACCACTACTATTTATTCGATACTAAAAATCATCAATACTCCCGAGAAAAATATCACCACAGTCGAAGACCCGGTGGAATACAAAATAAAAGGTGCCAATCAGATTCAAGTCAATCCCAAGACCAATCTTACTTTTGCCTCCGGACTTCGCAGTATCTTAAGGCAGGATCCCAATGTTATTTTTGTGGGAGAAATTAGAGATAGCGAGACAGCGGGAATTGCTATCAATGCAGCTCTTACCGGACACTTGGTTTTTTCATCTCTTCATACAAACGATGCTGCCACGGCAATTCCCCGTCTTATAGATATGAAAGTTGAGCCATTTTTGGTTGCCTCGACAGTATCGGTTATTGTAGCCCAACGATTGGTTAGACAGATATGTCACCACTGTAAAACCGAGTTAGAAATAACAAATGATGAACTTCACAAGCATTTTTCCGAAACTGTCGTGATTAGATACTGGGGCAAAAAAAGCAAGTATAAAGTTTTTCAAGGTAAGGGTTGCAAGCTTTGTCGCTTGTCAGGTTATCAGGGACGCCTGGGTTTGTATGAAGTTTTGGAGGTAACCAGTAGTATTCGTAGATTAATCGCCGAAAAAGCTGACGCCGACATTATTCTCAAGGCTGCGGTCAAAGAGGGTATGCAGACGATTTTGGGAGATGGTTTTAGCAAAATCGAAAAAGGTCTGACGACAATTGAAGAAGTTCTCCGGGTTACAAAAGCCGAATCAGTATGAAATTAACTACTCAGGAAAAATTATCATTTTTGGGCAATCTCGCTACTTTACTTACCGCGGGGATTCCCATTTTAGAAGCAGTTAATTCGCTTTTGGAGGACACTACAGGTAATCTAAATAAATTACTGACCCAACTACGCGATGATTTGGGTCAGGGTAAAAAAATCGCTGAATCACTCGTTAATTTTCCCAAAGTTTTTGACAAAGTAACTATCAGCTTGATTAAAGCTTCCGAGGAAGCGGGAACCTTGGAAACAACGCTTCGGGATCTTCGGACTCATGTTCAGCAAGAAACTGAATTTGTAGATAAGGTCCGGTTTGCCATGCTCTATCCAATGTTAATTATGCTAGTCTTTGTTGGGGTTTTGGGGGTGATTTTATTCTTTGTTGTTCCGCGGATTTCGGCTGTATTTTTGCGGCTTAATGTCCAATTACCCCTGCCTACCAAAATTTTGATTTGGATATCGCAAACTTTGATAAATTATACGGGTCTGGTAATTTTGATTGTAGTTTTATTTCTAGCCGGTGGGATATGGCTATATCAAAAGAACAAAAGTTTTTTGGTGGAATTTATTCCCCTTTTTCGTCTAATAGATTTTACCCAATTTAGCCGGAGTATGTATCTTCTTCTGTCTTCGGGTCTTCCGATTATGACCGCGTTGAGTTTAGCCGGTGATGTAGTTGTAAGCCACAAAATTCAAAAACTTATTAAAAGTGCCAGAGAAATGGTCTTGTCCGGCCATCCGCTCTCCGAAGGATTAAAACAGGGGCGGGGAGTGGTGCCCGTGCTTATGCTCAAACTAATAGAGGCAGGGGAACGGACTGGAACTCTGGACAAATCACTTCAGGAGATTTCTCAAAGTTTGGATTACGAAGTCAACAATTCACTCAAGGCGCTAACTGCAATCCTGGAACCTATCTTGTTGGTCGTTGTTGGAGTGTTGGTGGGCGGTATGATGCTCGCGATAATAGCCCCCATTTACGGGCTAATTGGCCAGGTGGGAGGAAGATAATATGCGGTCAGGATTTACTATGATCGAATTAATAGTCGTAATGGTGATTATCCTGATACTATCTTCATTGTCTTTTGTCAATCTCTTGTCAGGAACCAGAAGGCTGACCAGAACTTCGACGCGGGAACAGCTAATCTCAGATCTAAAAGCGATGCAAATCAAAGCCATGTCTGGAGTCAATCCTGGTACTGGTTTTGGTGTGCAGATTAATGCCCATTCCTATACACTCCTTCCGGAAAATTTTGAAATAAAGCTTGATAATATCGATTTAGAGACCGCTTTTGCCCAAACTCAAATTATTTTTCTTCCCCTTTCAGGAGAAATTTCTGGCTTTATAAACGGTCAAAATTCTATTACTTTTACTGATGTGACGGACGGAACCGTCCAGGTAATATACATAAATAGTTATGGCGTGGTACTCTAAAGGTCAATCACTGATCGAAATATTAGTAGGGATGGGGGTAGCTGCGGTGTTACTACCTGCAATTTTTACAGCAGTTATGGCTACCCGTGAAGGAAGGGTGGCGGCTAATCAAAATTTGCAGTCTGCGGCTCTTGTGCGGGAGATGCACGAAGCTGTCCGGTCTGTACGGGCCAGAGGATGGACACAGTTTGCCGTAAATGGAGTATTTCATCCACAAGTAATCTCAAATCAGTGGCAACTTGCTTTGGGTTCGGAAGTCGTCGATGGACTGACAAGAAGTATTCAAATAGCAGATGATGGAAGCGATCAATCAAGCAAAAAAGTCACTTTGACGGCCGGGACTTTGATAGAAGATATTTATCTGACCCGCTATTTGGATAATTTAATTTTTACTCAAACATTACAATCAGAATTTGATTTTGGAACCAAGATGGGGACTATTACTACTAATACAACCGGTGGCGAAATTACTCTGGGAGCAGGTGGTTATGGCGATTGGTGTAACCCAAATTTAAATTTGGGTTCACTCGATTTGCCAAAAAATGGTGTCGCAAATGCGATTTCCGCCATCATTGGCCGGGCATTTGCCGGTACCGGGGAAAATGCTTCAGGAGTGTCCTTTGCCAATATTCAAATAGCCGATGCTGACCCACCCACGGCTTCTGTCTTGGGGACATATGATGGTTACAAAACCAATGGAATTTTTGGCGAATCCGATTATGCGTATCTGGCTACAGACAACAATTCAAAAGAAGTGGAGATAATAAATTTAACGGCCCAGCCCTATACCGAGGCAGGATGGTTCAATACTCCTTTTTCCTCAGCTAATGCCACGAGCGTTTATGTATCGGGAAACCGCGGATTTGTCACCGCCGGTATTTTTCTGTATGTTTTTGATTTGTCTAGCAAATCCGGGTCGCGGCCGCTTGTAGGTTTTCCTCATCTGCTTTTGGGTACTGGTACCAGTATCGTGGTAAACGGCAATTATGCTTTTGTCTCGATCTCAGGGTCATCCATCGAGATGCAAATTATTGATATTTCCAATCCTTGGAGTATTTTTCAGATTGGCTATGCCGATGTCAATGGCCAAGACGGCAAACGGGTTTTTGTCAACTCTACGGCCACTCGGGTATATCTGGCGACAAATGCCTCAGCTAGTTTGCCAGAATTTTTTGTCATTGATACTACCAGCAAATCCGGTTCCCGGCCAACATTGGGCACTTACGACGCCAATGGCATGAATCCCAAAGATTTGGCCGTGGTCACAGGCAATAAAGCTCTATTGGTGGGAACCGGAGGCGAAGAATATCAAGTCTTGGACATTACAAATGAAGCAGCCCCGGTACGCTGTGGGGGATTGAATTTAGATACCGGTGTCAATGGAATCGCTTCTGTATTGGAACCGGATGGAGACGCTTTCTCTTATATTATTAGCGGTGATTCGGGATCAGAGTTTAAAATAATCGAGGGTGGACCCGGGGGAAGATATACTTCATCGGGGACTTATACCTCCGCCAGTTTTAATCCCGGTTATTCGACCTCGTTTAACCGGCTGAGCTTTTCAGGCAGTATCCCTGCTGATACCGATTTAAAAGCCCAAATTGCAGTATCCACCGATTGTCAAAACTTTTCCTATATTGGTCCCGATGGTACCAGTGGGACTTTTTACTCCACCATTGGTGGGGCTTTTCCTATAGGCTTAAACACAGGATCTTGTTTCCGGTATCAATTGTTCTTGTCAACCACAACGCCCTCAGCTACACCGGTATTTAATGATATTACTGTCAATTATTCACCATGAAAAAAGGCTTTACATTGATAGAACTTTTAATTAGTGTGGGCTTGTTAGCCATTTTTTTAGTGGTGCTTTCTCAAGTACTATACACAGTATTAGATGCCCATATTTCAGCCATTTCGGTTTCAGTACTTGAACAAGATGCCAGATATATTATAAGTAGAATGCATTACGATACTACTTTGGCTAATTACACCTACGTAAACCCTAACTTAAGTAGACTGGGGATGCGCTTAAATGGTCCGGATACTCAAATTACAGATTTTTCAATAAGTCAAATTGAAAGTACAACCAAAATTAATTTTACATTAACAGCAGGAGGACAATCGCGGTCATATCAGACTACGATTGGAATAAGATGATCCTTCGACTCCGCTCAGGCCAAGTACTCGTGGTACTACTGGTTTTTGTCGCTATGGCGACAGCAGTCACCGGAGCTGCAATCAGTATGGGGATCGCCAGTCTTCAATCCGCTAGCAATTTGAGTCTTGGTCAATCGGCCTATTTATTGGCAGAATCAGGTCTCGAAAAAACATTGCTTCAGTTGTTGCGCAATCCCGATCTTGCTCAAAATACATTGACAACTTCCGCAGGAATAGCCACAATTATAGTGTCAGGAACAGATCCCAAAATCATAGAGTCTGTCGCACAGTCAGGGAACTTTGTGCGGAGAATCAGGGTGGTGGCGGGATATACAAATGGTATACTGACAATACAATCGCAACATGAATACTAAATCGAAAATACTTACTATTTCGGTAACCAAAGCTGGTCTTTCTATTTGCTCTCCAGCCCGGGGTGAAGTTTTGAAAATGGTTTTTGAGCAGGGTTTACTGCAAAACATGGATATTGTTGACCTGCCAAAATTAACTGTCCAAGTAGCGGGTTTTGTAAAGCAACACGAACTAAAACCTGCCGAAATGATCATGGTAATCGATTCGGATATTTGTTTTGTACAAAAGTTCGAACATGCCACCGATGAAGCAATGTCTATTCAAATACAGAAATTTATTGATTGTGTTCCTATTTCTCATCCGAGTTACAAGTTATTTCAAATTAAAAACGAATACCATCTAGTGGTTATAAATCGAAGACTATATGAATCTATTCGCCAGGCGTTTTCCGAATGTGGTTTTAATGTAACGGCAGTCGTTCCGGAGATTACTCTTTCCCCTTTGGGAGTGGCTTCTGAGTTAGATTCTGCCTCATGCCGTTTATTGGAAAATCAAATGGAGATTATTAGACAAAATAGTTTTATTTCTCCAATTGTCAAAGACGCTTCGGCCTCATGGGTAAATAATAATGCTAAGATTGCCGCTCTATTTGCAATTTTGGGAGTAGTCGTGTCTCTGGTGGGACTGGGGATTTTAGTCTGGCAAGTTAAATCAACAAGACAACTGGCTCTGGTTAAGGCCAAAAACCGTGCCGAAAGAATGACCGCAATCGAGATTCCCATACCCAGTCCTACCCCGACTCCTATACCAGATGTAACGCCTGACCAATTGACAATGAAAGTTTTCAATGCCTCAAAAGTTACCGGGACTGCGGGGAAATTGGTAAAAACTTTGATTGGGTCTGGCTTTGCTCAGACTTTGGCAGGGGATGCTCCTCTGTCTTTTTCAACCAATGTGGTTTTTTCACCCAAGGTTACGACTGAAATAAAGACCAATATTATAAAAATAGTCTCCGAGATGCATACAATTCCTACTGTTACTGTCAATTCCCAGACTCAATTTGATATTATAATTACTCTTGGCAAAATTGCCCCTTGACAATGTTTTTAAAAAAGCTTTAAATAATAGTAATGCTCAAGAATTATAAAAAAGGTTTTACATTAATCGAACTTTTGGTTGTTATAGGTGTTTTATCAGTTCTTCTGGTTATTACCTTAGTTGCCATTAATCCCTCTAGACAGTTTTCACTGGCCAATAATACCAAGAGGAGAAGCGATGTAAACTCGATCCTTAATGCCATTCATCAGTATGCCGCTGATAACAAAGGGGTCTTACCTACAGGAATTACGACAATTGTTCAGGCGGTCTCCAGTTCTGCTGCGAATGTCTGTGCTTCTTTAGTCTCTAATTATTTAGCAGCTTTACCCGCTGATCCCTTGACAAACAATGGGGCTTCTGTCTCTGATTGTGCCGTAGCCTATACTACGGGTTATACCGTCGTCAAGAGTGCGACAAACAACCGAGTTACCGTGGCTGCTCCAGATGCTGAGCTCTCCGAAGCAATCTCCGTCACACGATAATTTTCCGATAGGTTATAATATTCTTATGAATGATTGTGTTTTTTGTAAAATTGTAGCAGGTGAGGTATCTGTAACTAAAGAATATGAAGATAATGAGGTTGTGGTTTTTAAGTCAAACCGACCCGAAGCATTAGTTCATTTGTTAGTGGTGCCAAGAAGACACATAGAAAGTCTGAAAATTGCAAAAGATGATGATGTTCAAATATTGGGTAAAATACAAATTATAGCTAAGAAAATGGCAGAAAAGTTTGGTATATCTGACGGATATAGAGTATTGGTAAATGCTGGAAAGTTTCAGGAAGTACCACATTTACATTATCATTTGAAAGGAGGAATGGAAGCATCATGCCTACAGTAGTCAAAAAAAAGCCCGGTCAATCCGATGACAAACTAATTGCTGATTTTAGAAAAAAAGTCTTAAACGACGAAGTTTTGCTCGAGCTTAAAAAGCGCGAGCATTATTACAAACCCTCTCAGATCAAACAGGCCAGGACAAAGGCCCGCGGTAGCGGGCGGAGGTCCATCCTATGATTTTGGCGGATCTAACAAACGCAATTAAGAATGGTGATACCGTACGCCGTGATACTCTTCGGTTACTTTTATCTGCCCTAAATTATAAGAAAATTGATCTTCAGCACGATCTTTCGGACGATGAGGTGTTGTCTGTAATTAGTGTCGAAGCCAAAAAGAGACGGGAGTCAATAGAGATTTTTACTAAAAACAACCGCCCCGAGCTAGCCGAAGGGGAAAAAGCTGAGCTTGCGATATTGGAAGCCTATTTACCAAAGCAGATGACAGAAGATGAAGTTAAACAAGAGATTGAGAGATTGAGTTTACCCAAAGACTTTGGTCAAGCCATGAAGATTGTAGCTCCTATGTTTAAGGGCCATGCAGATGGAAAACTAGTTGCAAAAATAGTCAATGAAAAAATTAGTTAATCCGCCAATTATTGAAAAAACTGTCCGTGAGCATGGAATAACGGGTGAGTACGAAGTAAATATTTTTGAGTGTAGTGCAACAGAAATGAAAAAGTTACTTGATGGTAAATATCACAATGTCTTGTCTTTTCCCCTCGACCGCGACACCACCTATCCCGATGGCATACTCCGTCTGGGAGATATCGTCATTTGTAAAGATGAGTTAGACAAAGAATTTTTAGCTCACCACGGCTGTTTACATTTGTTGGGGATACATCACGAATAGACTTGTGTTCTATACAAAGTGTTGACAGATATGCCTTTCGGACATAAGTTTGCGGTAGGTGAAAGATTGATGGCGATGGGTTGAAATATGTGGAGGGAGAATCGACTACCTTGCCTTCTG
>CAYITQ010000015.1:0-12697 GCA_964366335.1 uncultured Gammaproteobacteria bacterium | reverse complement strand
TCGGGAATATCGGCCCGCGACAAAGCAGCCATCAAAATCCTAGGTACTAATATTAAGCCTAAGAAATTGGAATTTTCCTCCCCGATCCGGCCCTTGTTCAGATTAACAATCAATATCTTCCCTTCGTCCATGGCTTTTCTAAAATTAATAACGCTCTTGCCCTGACCAATAATCACCCTGATCATTTTGTCGGTCACAAACCGGCCGAATTTCGAGACAATATAATCCAAGACTTCGGATTTATGAAAATCAGATGTCTGGGCTATCTGATCGGTCCAATAGCGCCTGACGATAGGATCTTTGACCCTAGGGAGCATTTCCTGGACAAAGTCCGGCCTTTGCAGGGCTTGCACGACTTCAATAAATGTCCCGTCGGGAATAGCATCGAGGACTGTCAGCATACCATTCCGGATAGCGTGTTCAAAGCGTGGACCGATAATGCCGGTCTTGTGCGGATCATACAATTTGTACATCAGTCCAATAATACTGCTCGCTATAAAATGCCTCTCCTTGTCCGAATTGGCCTCGATCATATTAAGACCCATTGGCCGCTCGGTATCCCCGGGATCAAAATAAATCACGTCCTCGGCCCGGTCAGCCGGAATATAGCCAAGCAGATCTTCGGCCAGGTCATGCGGATCAATCAGGCACACGCCCTTACCCTCTCTGATATCCTGAAGGATCATGGATTTGAGAAGTTCGGTTTTTCCAGTTCCGGTCCGGCCAATAATATAGGTATGCCGTTGACGGTCTTCCTCTCCCATAAATACCGGCCTAGTCACTCCCCGGTAGACACTTTTTCCCAAATACAGACCGTGATCTGGTATCAATTGTGGCGCCGGGGCCCGCTTGGCATTGAGCCAAAAAATATGCGGGGTTTCCACGGTCTTATTGGGAAAATGATAAATCGTCGCTAATTCTTCGCTACTTAATATTGTCTGGGCACCCCACCAAAGAAGTGGCTGGTAACGATAGATAAAATCGGTGACAAAGGCACTTTTAAATCTCAATTTCTTGCTTTTCAACCCGTTTTGGTCACCATTAAATTGTTCAAAGGCGGCTCTGACATTTCCCATATGAGCCTTGGCTGACTCTTTACTGGCAGCATTGACTACCAACCGGATAGTAGTCTCAAAACCGTTTTTGGAGACTTTGTTGTCCACGGCTTCCAAAACTTTGGGATCTATTTTGTAGCTGGCTTTCTCGGGATCGGATTCCGATTTTTTGGTCTTGCCAATCCAAGCTCTCCCCTGACCTTTCCATTTGTTATCTCCAGGGGCGATCAATATTTGGATATGCACACCTTCCCCGTCTCCCATTTTGGCCAGTGACGAAGTCAGAGCGGCCAAGGGATCTACGGTTAGATTCCGGTAAACCTGAAGTGGCTTATAGGGCATTCCGCGCATGACGAGCCACGAGGATTCTACCTTGCCCTCTTCGCTGAAAATATTCGGTTCTTCAACCACCAGAATATCCGCTCCAGGGTAACTGCCATGTATTTGCTTTTCGACCAAGTCCCGTAATTTGTCAGGCAGAACTATATAAAATCGGATATCTTCTTTGCGGGCCACGATTTCAAAGCTGATGTGGGGCTGAGATTGCAAGAAAGAAAACCAGCCAAAGGGTCCAAGCCCACCTTTTTTGATAGCAGACAGACTATTGAAGACCTGCTCCATGGCATCGGTTTTTATTTCGTTGTCGCGGGGGACAGCCACCTGCAGACAAACCATTTCCAATGATTTTTGTTCGCGGTCGCGGTGCCGATAAAAGGCAATGGCCAAATAGATACCGAAAAAGACCAACAAAAATAGTAACCCAAACAGAGTCATCAAAATTATCAAAGACAAAAAGACCGAAGTAAAATCTGGCATACCTATATCATAACAAAACAATGAATGACTATGAATGCCAATTTATGACGACAAATGACCATGTATTAATTCTAGTTGTCTTTGACACCAAACAGCTAGCCACCTAATACTTTCCCAGATTTTGTGATGCAGCCCTTCTTCTATCTGGCCGTCAGATAGTGGCAATTTTATTTTGGGTTTTTGAGGAGTACTGGATTGGACTAATATTTGTCCTGTTTTATCATCCATAACCGGATTTTTTAGTTCAGCTTCTTTCTCCACTTTTTCGATATAGCCCTCTAACTCCGGATGTTTTTCTATTTCCGGATGGGTGGGTATTTCCACTATTTTATGAGGCTCTTTTTCTTTACCCCCAAATTCCGCCGTTATCTCCTCGCTCAAAGTCGGCACCGGGTCATGAGTCAGCTGATCCAAATCATCAGCAATTGCCTGTGTTGCCTGATTTGCTTGTGTTTTGTCATCTTGGACAGGATTCATACCATGTATTGTACTGCTTGACAACAACAACAACAACAACTAACATCATGTTATGGATGATTTAGGCGGTACAGGTAAGTAGATTATTTTGAATTTAACGTTTTGGTTTTCAGGTTTTTAATCCCTGAGAAATCTTTGGTGTTTTCAGTGATGAGAGTACATACTCGATTTGACAATAGTGTCGCAGCAAGAAACATATCGTGAATCTTCTGCCCTCTGGGTTTATTTCTCAATATCAAATCAAGGAAAATCTTGTTTGTGTCTGTAGTCGGTAATATCAATTTAATATTTTCGTTTTCCAAGAGATCTTCTATTACCATCACCGCTTGATTGACAGTCATGAATCCTGGGAATCTTTTTTTATCGGTCACTACAGCATATAATTCTGACAAATTCTGCCAAGTAATTATTCCCCACTTTTTCTCTTTTGATAAACTTTCGATAAACTCCTTTGCTTTTTTATGATAAATACTCTCACTGTTTAAAGAGTACACCAAGATGTTTGTATCTATTCCTATTTGTGAATTGTCATAACTCATACGCGTCGGCTCGTTTGAACCTATAATTTGGATTGCCCAATTTATATGTTTTCAACACAAATTCCTTTTTGGGCTTAGTTTTAATATTTAATTCTTTTTTCAATCCGTTTTGCATCAAACCAGTCAGGGTGCTGCCTCGATTAAGAGCACTCATTCTGGCTAAAGCCACCAGATCGGCAGGTAAATAAACTGTAGTTCTAACCATTTGTGTTTGCATAAGAAAATGTTAACATAATGACATAATTATGTCAAGACCTCAGTCTTCCAGACTTCTTCACGCAGAAATTCAGTGGGTGATAGAATTTTTATTCCTTTATAATTTTTTAATTCCAACAAGTCTTCATCTCCGGTTACAACAAATTGACATTTTCCTTCAATGGCTGCTTCCAAAACCCGGTTGTCATCAGCATCTCTGACGATACTGATTTGGTTAATTGGATGAACTATGCGAAAAATTTTTCTGATTTTATTTTCTACCTGCAAAACCCTTAATTTTGGATAATTAAATTTCTTGGACAAGACTTCCCCTAATTCAGCTAACAAAACTGGAGATATTACTCCCTGGATATCTCTGGTTTTTGTCATTTCTAGAATTTCTCGGGGTTTTCCTCCAAAAACAACTCCTGAAATTAAAATATTGGTATCCAAAACCACCTTAACGGCCTTTTTTACCATGTCTATACTCCTGAACAATTTTATTTACATCTTCTTCAGTTTTAATACCGACTTTTTGGGCTGCTTTCTTCCCAAATTCAAAGATGCTATTCCATTCAAGTTTATCTTCCATATAGACTCGTACCGCCTCGCGTATAAACTCGCTCCGATTTCGATATTCATCCCGAGCCACCAAATCCATTCTGGCCACCAGGTCATTGGGTAAAGCTATATTAAAAGTTTGAGTTTGCATCTGCATATACAGTAATTGTATATATATTGTATATATTTGTCAAGACTTCCAGACTTCTTCAGGGACATTATTTTTAAAATTTGCAAATCTCGCCATGACAAATAGCGCATCTGACAAACGATTTATATATTTCAAAATCTGCTTTGCGCCTTTGAACCTCTGCGCCTCTGAGCCTAAATATGAAACCATCTCTCGTTCGGCACGTCTGCAAACAGCTCTGGCAACCTGCAAATGACCAACCGGATAAATAAAGTTTTTCAGCTCGGGCATCTGTACCGTCAATTTATCAATGAGTTTTTCAAGTCGAACCGTCTCTGAACCTCTGAACCTTTGAGCCTTTGCGCCTGCTAGAATTGCGTTTATCGTCATCAAATTTGTTTGAATTTTAAATAATTCTTTTTGAATTTGATTTGTGAATTTGTCATTTGTCATTTGAGTTTCTCCCCTGCATATTCCAATTACTGAATTCAGCTCATCAATCGTTCCCAGCGTCATCGCCAGCTGATCAGCTTTACTTATTGGCCCATTAAAAGTTTTAGTATTCCCCCCATCTCCCTTTTTGGTATAGATTTTATTTGCCATCAAACTTTTTAAACCTTCTTATCTTTTTTCCGTCTACTTCCACTTCACTGGTAAAGTCTTCCAAAGTCCTAACCCATAGCCACCCAAGATTGTTTTTATAAATGACACAAACGCCTTCAGTATTTTCGATAATTCCTACCCCAATCACTTCATACTTTGGATCTCCTGGATGTTTATAGTGAGCATACTTACCAAGTGGTACCAATTTCTTAGCGTTTTCCAAATCTGCTTTCAATTGTTCTTCTGTTTTAAAACTATTCGCCATAATTATTAGTTCACTCCTACTGTCTCTATAGTATCACCGTTTTTGCCTGTCGGAATAACTTCGATTTCACAGGCTCCGGCTACACAAGCCAATTCTTGAGCAGCTTTAGTATAGTCCTCATCTTCGTAGCGGTAGAGTTTGGAAAAATCGATGTTGGGAAACTTACCAATCATGGCCTCATATTCTTCTTTGGTAACTTCTTGATATGGCATCTGGGCATAGCTGGCATCAAATGACGGTAAAAAGGCCATGCCTCCGATCAAGTCTTTATGCAACCAGATCCATTTAACTAAATCAATTACTTCATCGGGGTGGTAAGTAATGGTCACACTCGGATTATGTTCCGTCCAATGCAACTTATTTTGCAACCAATATTCACATTGGGCTATCGCCCTTCGTTGTCCACGGGTAATTGCACCAAAAGGAGTTTTTGTCGGAAAATGGGCTACCCATGTGTTGGCTTTTTCTGCAGTTTGTCCATTTTCCGGATCCATCGGTACCCCGGCATCCCGCATGACTTTATAGATGGGAGAAGAAGTTCCCACCCGGACATTTCTTACATAATATGGAGACCACCGTGCATGCAAACCGGATGCACAATCAAATAGCTGTGATGAGTTTCCCGAAGGCTTGACACATGTGGTGGCCGCTGATTCATTGATTCCCAAAAGATCCGCATATTCTCTATTGGTAGCAATGACCACCTGACGCAACCGGTTCTGAACCGCTGCGTCTTGGGCTACCAAGCTATCCATTTGCCCTGTTATATCCACCCCCAACAATCGTTCTTCTCGGCAATTTTGTTGCCACATGGGACGCAGACCTGGAAAATTCGTAGCCATAGATTGAATGGTTCCAATAATCGTTGCTACTTCAACTTTGTCTTTTAGGGTTTCATATGTATCATTCTCCCGGGCAATGGCTATGGAAAGATTGCAAAACTGATATGGCCTCAAAATAATTTCGCCACAAGGATTACAACCAAATTCAGACAGAGTTCGCCTAGCGGGACGCATATTTATTGCCGCTTGTCTATTAAATATCCCCGGCTCACCCCGGCCCCCATCTACCATATCTAGCATTTGATGAACCAACTCCGATTGAGTAATCCCCCGCATGGGCCAGACAGCCGAGTTGTTTGCATTCCAACGCTGAGAATTCTCTCTTTCAAAGTCTCCCGCCTTACACAACCGCATTTCAGTGTCGTCCCAATCAAACAGAGAAATCATAGCCGTTCTGCGCACTCCCCCAGCTACTGCGGCGTTTCCCACTTCACACATGATGTCATGGGCATCAATACATCTCAGAAAGCTGCCCTGTCGGGATAAGATTCTTTTTTTAGCAAATTCCAACATTTTCCGGAGTGGCCCTAGTCCAGAAGACCGGCCGCCTTTGGTTTTGAGAATCGCCCCCGCTGGTCGAAGCAATGAAAAATCAAAATTGATATCTCCTCCCTCAAACCAAGTCCCCAACCCCAAACGCACTGCCTCAGCCCAACCTTCTGCCGAATCAGGAATTATAAATGAGAGAGGAAGGCTTGCTGTTTGACGGCGGATTCTAGGCAGGTTCTCCACATACTGACTTTCAACAGAAAAGCCTACTCCGCAACCATTCATGGAGATAATTAGGGCCTCCACAAATGAATCAATACTGTCGACAGGAAGATAAGAACAATTGTAGATACAGATATTATTACGGCGAGCCGCTGTCCCCGCCATAGCCAAAAGCCGCATGGATGGGGCCGATTTCATCTCCAAAATATTTTTGTGAATTCTTAGATAAACTTCGTTGGGAAGTTTGTTTTCTGAAATTTCACGCAGGAAATCTACACTACGATTTACCGTCTCAACCCAAGTCTCGCGGCGGCCTAACTCATAATTAAATCTGGCATATTTATCATAAAACTGAAATTTCTGTAATTGGGTACCAAAATATTGATCGGCCTGAGAAAAGGCCAATCGAACTTCTTCGGGAATAGGTTTCTCCTCACGTAGTTTGGTATGTTCCGCCCGATAAAGAATATAACGCTTGGCCGCTTCAAATTCTCCGGCTGCTTGCAAGACTACTTCCACCACATCTTGGATTTCTTCGACCGTTGGTTGTTTTCCTTTGGACGCTATGACATTTTCTACTTGACTGGCTAAATCTTTGGTTGGTTTGGCTGGAGAATATCCCAAGGCGTCAAAACAGCGAATAATAGCTTTTTCAATTTTTGATAAATCAAATTCAACTATCCGGCCATCTCGTTTCACAACCTTATCCGGATGAGACATTAAAATTTTAGTATGTCCATTGGTATAGTTTGTTTGAATTGTTTGTAAGTTTAGGTCTGGCATATTTTAATTTGTAAATTTCTCTACTAACTTTTCATATTCGATAATATCTGATATTTCCAGATAAACTGTGGAAAACCTCAGCCAAGCCACTTTGTCTACATTTTTAAGTCTCTTCAGGACCAGTTTTCCGATTGCAATACTGGTAATCTCGGATACTTCTTTGCGCCTGACTTCCCGCTCGACTTCGTCTGCCAACTGGCGGACCAAATCAAGAGAAAAAGGGCGCTTGTCAAAAGATCTAATTATCCCATTGACAATTTTTTGCCGGTCAAACGCTTGACGGCTGCCATCGCGTTTGACGACAAAGATAATCGGTCCTTCCACTCTCTCAAAAGTCGTAAAGCGTTTAACGCACTTGGCACACTCGCGCCGCCGCCGGAGAGATTGACCGTCCTCGGCTACCCGGGATTCCAAGACACTTGTTTCACTGGCTGCACAAAATGGACACTTCATATAGTGGTACCGAGAAGAATACGACACTAAATATAGTGGGTCAACTAGCAATATCTATATCGGAGGGAGTCAGTTTTCCAGAAGGGCCTGGGAGATTTGCTGGGCCAAAAGCTCATTGGTTTTTAAGGCCATTTCTAGAGGCGGTTGAAATGTCACCAGAATTTCATGATGCTTGGCTGTCGATTTGGCCTGTGTCATGAGCAAACTCTTGACATCAGATCCGGACTTGAGAAGCTTTAAACTTAAATTTACGGATTGTTCCAGATATTTTTCGGCTTTGGTCGCGGTACTCTCGGCTAGTGCCGATTTACCACCTTCATTTAGAGCTTTGGCGGCATTGATGCGTTTGTCTGCATACAACAATTGCCTTTCGGCTTTTTTGCTGGGATCAAAAGTTATCCAAAGAAGCACTTGATCACGGACGGCTTTGGCTTTATAGAGTGGATTGTCGGGAAGAATTCCGGGATAAGGGAGATAATACTGGACTGTGGTGGTGGCCAATTCCAGTGAAGCGGCCTGAGGCTTGGATGTCGTAGACAATAACGACACTATCAGGATAATAATACCAAATAATATAGCCAAAAAGCGTGAAATATGTGCACCCAAGAGCTTCGTTTTCATAGGGTACTCTCTAGTATGCCACACCTTGTCAAGTTATGCAACTCCCCACCCTATCACACCAGATCACCGCCACAGGTAAAATTATTTTTGCAAAAATTCTGCCGGGGAGATAATTAAGGTTTCTTTAAACTTTTTTATTGTCAGCAAATCTTTATCTCCGGTAATTATAAAATCCGCTCCAGACTCCAAACACGCTTCCAAAAACATATTATCTTTGGGATCACGGCATATATTTACTTTTATTGTTGGTACCACACGGTGGCAACCGTCTAATATTTGATTCCATTTTTCTAAGTCTGCTTCCCCCACTTCAAATTTCTCAAGCTTTCGTAATATTTCAGCCTTAATACCGGGCGTAATTACCAGAGATATTATTCTCTGACTAACCTGACGCAAAATCTTTTCTGGATTTCCTCCAAATAACACCCCAGATACAAAAATATTCGTATCAACCACCACCCTAGGCTTGCTTAACCAAGGCATATGCTTGCTGTTCTGTTAATTTCTTGTTAGTCCATTTCTCACCCCGTTTTTTACCCGCGTTCAGTAATTCATTCCACTTTTGTGTCCACAAAACATTTTGTATTTTTTCTTCATCCCAAACTCTTTGATAAGGCACTAAAACTGCCTCCGGCAAGCTGTCTCGGACAATTACTACTGTCAGATCTTGCCCGGACACTTGAGCAACCAGTTGACTTAAATTTTTCCGAGCGTCACTAATACTAACTATCTGTTGCATACAATGTACATTGTAACGTACATCCTACTGCCCTGTCAACCCCAAGTCTTGTCTTCCGTCTGACCAACAATATCAAATCGCCATACCCAGTAAATAAGCCTGAGTCCCTATCATTCCTTAGTTATATGTCGTGTGTCGTCAAAACTAAACGTTCTATTTATTTGTAAAGAAGTCAATAGAATCAAAGCCATTTCTCTCTCGAACCTTTTCAGCTTTTGCCTTTCCCTCTTTTTCCATCCCTTGCAATAATAACTTTATCCAAGCACTCTCACTTTCTGTATATGTACTTTGACTTTGAACCTGATAAACATTACTTTCCCCCGTCTTAAAATTCACCGTAATTTTAGGTTCTCTGACTAAACGATTTGCCTCACTGTTGGCTTCCTTCACAACGTGACTAAAATCTACTTCCGATAATTCTCTCTGTGTGATTGGAAAAATACTACCTCCATCTCCAGCAACTACCGCCACTCCAAGCCGGGTCACAACCAGTCGCCGATAATTCATATCATGGTCAGGGTGGGCTACTTCTCGAGAAATTAAATATTTCTCCCCCGTAATTTGACCTACTCGAATTAGTGTTCCATCATCATCTGGTTCAAACGCGTGAGGGAAAGTACGCGACAGTGCTTCTAGAACTAATAAATTTCTCTTTTCTGCATCAGTCAAACCCGTTTCGGCCTGTCTCTTTAATTCCATTTCTCTCGCTTCAGCAACTCTTGTTCCTTTGTCCACCACCAAATTAGCCAGCTCATGCGCCTGACTTGCATCTTTAATTTGACCTTGTTCAGTATAAAACGCATCTCCCATACCCCCATTTAACTCTCTCTCTCTCTCTTCAAAAATCAAGGGCCAAATATTTTTGACAGAGATGACGCGGCCGCGTTGGAAGTGTAATTTTCTGACCGATTGTCAATTGGATTGCAAATCTGTCTATTTTATGTTTTCCAGGAGTTTATCTTTGTACCACTCGGGAAATCCCCGGACAGACACCCTTAAAATTTCCTCAACATAGAATTGGTAGAGGCTGTTTTTAATGTTTTCCGTTTCTTCCTCGCGGACATCTTGGGCTACCATTTTCATGAGCAGGCCAATGTCACGAGGTGAAACAGCCAGAATACCCTTTTCTTTGGCATGAATAACCGCCTTCTCCCAACGGGCTAATGATTTGAAGCTTGCGATAAATTCAACAATCCCTCCACTGGACTTTTTGGTTTTCCACTCATCGGCGTTTCTTTCTTTAAAGCTTTCCTGGACATATTTGGTAAAAATCTGTGTACCATAATTTTTGATGACCACACCTTCTATTTTCTCTCCCCCAAGAAAGCTTTCCGTCTGCATAAAACCCTTAATCATGTCTACATCTACATTCCCTCTATAAATTTCTGGTATAACTTCAATTTTGAGTTTTTCGCTCCAATGTTGGAGTGATGGTTTATCTACCCACCCTCCTTCGGTCAAGACATCAAACAAAATTAAGTTGTTTTGGGGTTCTCTGGCATATTTGAGGGTATTGTGTTTTGGTCTTTGTAAATATTCGCAATAAAAATAGGTGTCTGGCGAGACATCCAGTTTTAGTCCTTGGACATATTTGACACACTTGTCAAACATCGGAGCAAAATTATCAAGGAATAGTTGCTGACCTTTGCTCCGCATTACTAATTCTCCATCTTCATTAATACCAAAAGAAAATTGCGAGCCGTCCACTTTTTCCTGGACAATTACCTCTCCTACTAGCGCATTTTCGGTATAGGCTGACCCGAGAGTCAAAATCTTGGTATAGCTTGGCAGTGATTTCATACAACCAAAATATCTTTTGGATAAAATTCATCGAAAGATAAAATTCCATCAAGCTTAAACTTTTGAATGACAGCAAGATTTGAGCAGTCAACAAAAGAGCAACCTTTCTTGATTTGCTTAAGAAATATTTTCCAAGATTCGTTTTCCAAATTCCTGTCGACATCAACTAACTTTTGGATATCAGTCACAAGTTTCTTTACATATAATCTCACTCCATTCATATCGACTCGGTGACTAACTACTGTAGCTGATTCTTGACGGACTAAATTAGTCATCCACAATTCTACTTCAAACATACCTATCTTTTTCAACAGTGCCATCGCGTTTATGTGACTAGCATCTTTTTCGTTAAATACAGCCACCAAAAAGTCTGAATTTACTAAATATCTTTTCATTTATAAATATCATCCACTGTAGCAGATAAATTCCTTGGTCCATTTTTCAATGCCCCGGCGAGTCCCGCAAGAAGATACCCCTTTTTTCTATTTCTTGTTTGACCTACTACTTTAGTCAATCCCAATCTGAGCACTTCGGAAAAATTCATATTTCCTTCTTGGACTTTTAACAAAGTCAGTGCGTACAAATCATCTGGAATATATACCTGTGTCCTTATCATGCTCTAATTATATGTCGTATGTTGTATGTTGTCAACCACTCTACCGACTATTTTCTAAAGCATCTCTCTCCTTCTTGTTACTATAGAGCATTAATCTTTTCAGCTATACTGGGTGTGTTAGATGCAACTCGCTTTTTCGCCGCATTCATATCATTTGATAGACTTAAAACCGGTTTCCAAACTTTGTTATCGTCTTCATTCAAAAGATCTACCTTTCTAAAAATGACGAGAGGGGGGTCGATTCTCGTGGAAAACTAACCCATCTTCCTGCATCTTTATCCTTTATTCTTCCTGAAACAACTGCGTCTACATCGTTAACAAAACTATCCTTTAGATAGGTTCCAAACTGTCCCCTTAATCCATTCCTTGATTCATCCGACAATAAATTCATTCCTGAGCTGCTATGAAATTCCACGGCACCTCTCTCAGTTACCCACAAATAAACTGCACCACTTCTTGCTGTTTCTCGCGATTTTAAAATTGGGGATCCTTTTCCGTCTTGATATTTGTCAAAAGCGTCAGGATATTTTTCTAATAGTCTGACAAAAACCTTGGCATGTTTCTCTTCCTCGTCTGTGAGACCTCCTTCTGCAAGTCTTTTGTACATAAGTTCAAGGTCTCTTGCTGGTTTTTCCATCCTTCCTACCGTCTCGGCAATCGCCGGATCTACTATCTGTTCGGATTCTTGAGTAAATATAACACCCATCATTTCATTAAACTCTCTCTCTTCAAAAATCAAGAGCCAAAATTTACTTTTGCAAAAATTCTGCCGGAGCAGGATTATCAGTGAAATGTTGGGCATGTCCATATTTTACGATGGACTGTCGGATTTCTAAGTGAACATTGCGAGGTCTTGACAATATACACCACTAGTGATATGGTGTATATATGACTCGCTATCAAGTTCATCTCGATACACCGCAGTTGGAAATTCTGGATTATTTTGCCAGCCAAGATGACGTTCCCCGTTCCCGGGCGCTGAGATCTCTTATTGATAAAGCTGGTAAGAATATCACCAAGAAAAATATTAATAAACCCAAAAACACCCTTTTAGAAATGTGTGGAGCGGCGGGCAACGTTGCTTCTCCTGCTAATCTCGCCCGCGATGTGGACAAGATTTACCAGTCAATATAAATATGCCAAACAAAGTTTTTGTTGATTCATCGGCCTGGATAGCCTATTTTGTTCCCACTCAGCCCGATCACCTTGGTTTTAAAAAGTTATTTTCCCAATTAATCACTAATCATGCATTCTTTCACACCTCGAATGATATTATCGATGAGTCTTATACTCGTCTCAGATACGATCTGGGTTATCATGTTGCCAATAAATTTATTATCAATACAAAAAAATCCCTCTTAAATAAGTCTTTAATACAGCTTTGGACTGATGAAAATATTCAATTTGAAGCTTTCAATCTACTTGACAAGTATCAAGATCATGATTTGTCACTTACCGATGCCACTACAGCAATACTCATGAAAAGATTTC
>CAYITQ010000014.1:11194-13099 GCA_964366335.1 uncultured Gammaproteobacteria bacterium | reverse complement strand
TTGGGCAAAAGTTTCAGGCCCAGAACCGATCATAAAGTTTTTGACATTTCCCAGCCAGATTTTAACGGCTCCCTTCCAGACAATTTTTCTGATACTTCCAGACTCTGTTCCGCCAGATTCGAGTGCGGGTCCGACAGACTTTTCAACAACCGTTGGTTTAAAAACTAAATCACGTATGGGATTTTTTATCAAAAATGTCAGTCCTAAAGTACAAATTATAAAGAGTATCACCCCCGTCCCGAAGTACATCGGGACACCCCCTCTTAATTTAAGAGGGGGTCGGGGGGAGTTATTTTTGAGAAAATATAACCCCCAAAATACCACACTTGATATCCCAAAAGCCAACAAGCCTGATCTGGATTTTGTAAAAAGCAAAGTTATAAATAATAAATTAAAAATTAAAATATTAAAAATTGATTTAAAATTAAAAATTAAAAATTTTAAATTTAGTAAGTTTGATATCGGTATAAATATCAAACTTACGGTGTAGGCTGCCAGCCAATTGGGTTGACCCATGGTGGCATAGACCCGGTTCTGGACGTCTTGGACCCAACACGAGACATCAAAGGATCCAGTCACCAGGAAGCAGGACGCAGAATGACCAAAGTGCTCGAAAGTTCCATATATGGCAATTATTACGGCACTGAGTAATGAGAAATGAGTAATGAGCAATGTATCTTTACGATCCATATTGGAAACATAGGCCCAGTAGAGAAAGGAATAAGTGATTAGAGACAAGAGACCGCCGTTCCAGCGGGAATAATAGCCATACCACGACACGTGAGTGTCGATCGAAAAGATTAGAGACAAGAAAATAGAAATTAGAAATAAGAGGAGGGGGATATCAAGAGCAGTGCGTTTGAAAATTATTTTTTTGGCCAGAATGCATTTGATAGCCCAGACACAGGCAATTAAAATAGCGATAATATAAGTCAGCATCAACTTGTTAAACTCAAACAATTCCGATGTCCACGGCAACCAGATCAGGGGGACCAGGACAAATAGAGAGGTAAACAAAAAGGACATGGAGTAATTTTAACATGCCAGGCTTGACAAGGATAGTCATGTTTGATAATATATGGTCATGTATAGTACCAAAGTATATACCCCAGATCAAGTTGCCACCTTACTCCAATTGAGCACCAACACGGTTTATGACTTAATTGGTAGAGGGGAAATCATAGCCAAAAAAATTGGTAAAGTTTATCGTGTTCCCGCCAATTCTATCTCTTTTGTCTTTACGGGTATGGATTTTGATTTGTACCAAGCAGAGGTTGAAGATAGAAAAAGTCTCCCGTTGATAACAGATGCTCTCAGGCAGGCTAGACAAGTGATATGATTATTTTTCTGGATTCTGATGTCATAATTTCAAGTCTAATTTCCCAAAAAGGAGCCGCATACTTTCTCGTAAATGAACCTACAAAAAGTACCAAATTTATATCAAGCTTGTCATATAAAGAGTTGTGTATAGTGATTAAAAGATTGAATTTAAGTAGAAATAAATTGGATAAATGTTTGTCAAAAATTGAAAAAATAAGCATTACCAAATCAGCAAAATTTGATAATTATGTATTTGATTTGTTTGATGCGCATATTGTAGCGGGAGCGGTAAAATCTCAGTCAAGATTTCTGATTTCTTATAATGTTCGACATTTTGATGTCGAGAAAATAAAAAGAGATTTCAATATTTTGGTTTATTCACCTGGGCAATTTTTACAATATTTAAGAAGTCAGTAGTATTTTAGTTTAACCAAAAGAGCTTGGAAAAAGTTATTATATAATATGGATATGTTTGATGAATTTAATTTGGGAACAGAAAGAACAGAGCGCCTTCCTTGGTATCAGGTTGGTAATCTTTTGGATAATATGGCTAAAGCCCAAGGGGATTTAGGGATTTATGAAATT
>CAYITQ010000014.1:0-11094 GCA_964366335.1 uncultured Gammaproteobacteria bacterium | reverse complement strand
TTTAGAGGCACCGAAGATTTAGACATGGTTTCTTTTTCTCAGGGCAGGTTTAGAAATGTTTTGGGAATGATGCAAGATAGGGGTTGTATAAAAGGTTGGAATAGAAGACCCAGCTTCGGTTTAACAGACAAACAAACTTATGAAATTGGTTTAAATGAATTAAATAGAGGGAATAGTAATGGTTCCTTCTTTATTAGACCTATTTTTATTTAAAACAGACATTATTCTGGGATCTAACAATGGTCTAAGAGATAAAGACGTGGCAGATGTTTTGGCTATATTGTTTATGGGATCTCAAACTGGAGACGGTATCGACAAATTTATTAGTAAGATGGTTGACAACGATACCGTTACCGGTCTCTCCATTGAAGATACGAGAAGAAAATTGATTGAGTTGCAAAAATTGTTTAAATCTGCGGCTTCAGCAAACTTACAGTTGGGTATTGATGGAACAAGCGTAATAAAAGCATATTTGTGAGATCAAATGTTATTTGTCTTATTGAGTGCGTAAGCTCCTATTCCCGATGCAATAGAGACTGCCAAGACGAGCATTGAATTAGGTTCAGTGAGTCTAGATACAAAACCCACGGCTTCTTTACTCGCATAGACATACACCATACCAGCACAAACTGCAGATAATATTCCTAGCGACCAAACATAAATAGGAATTAATTCGCTTAATCTTTTATCCATTGCAATAGTATACTATATACTATAGGTCTTGTCAAGAGGGACGGGTATTACTGACATGATATAATCAACTGTATCAATATCTATGGCAAAGGAATTGGAAACTATCTCACAAGAAGTCCGTGAACGAATACGAGAAATGGAGAATTCGGTTAGTTCTTTGACGCCAAGAGACGATCCGAAACAAAAAGGATTATGTTATTTTGACGCTATAGATGCTATTAATAAATTGAGGGGGGATGGTTTAGTCGTCAAAACAGGAATAGTACATCGGATAGATGGGCCACTAGAAATTGTCAACATGGAACGTCATCCAATTTTAGTCCGCCATCATCAAGTTGGAGTTATAGACGGTGTTTTTGTTGTAGATACCCACTGTAGGCCGGGGAATAGAGTATTTTTTGGTCTCGACGAATATATGGAAAAAAGCGGAATCAAAATAAGAGAGGTAAATTCATCTTCGGTAGATTCTGACCCCTCGTCTGTGAGGTAATAATTTACCCTCACCATCTGTTAATGGTTCAGTTTCAAATGGTTCTATCGAATTGGTATCCACGGGTTTTAACATTCCAAGTAGTACTTCCACAGAATAAAATTTCAAATAACTTGAATTCTTCCGAGTTTGTCTTGCTACCTGTTCTGCAATCATTATTTTATTCATTTCCACTAGAGCCATAAATGAATAATACATAAGACTATTGAATAGAGCAAGAGTTAATGATACATTGCGGGTATATGATCAATTATTTATTTGGACTTCTAAGTTATGATGTAGGTATTGATTTGGGGACGGCCAATACGCTGGTGCATGTTAAGGGGAAAGGAATTGTGATCAGGGAGCCGTCGGTCGTGGCCCGGCACAAAAAGACCAAGCAAATTCTGGCCATCGGCACCGAAGCCAAAAATATGCTGGGGAGAAATCCCGCATCAATTGAAGTCGTAAGGCCGCTAAAAGACGGCGTGATTGCCGATTTCGATGCGACCGAAGCGATGCTCAAACATTATGTCATGCAAGTTCACGACACGGGCCATTGGGTCCCGAGGATTCCAAGGCCCCGGGTGGTAGTGGGAATTCCCTCGGGAGTGACAGAAGTGGAAAGACGGGCAGTTCAGGAAGCCGCGCTTTCCGCCGGCGCCCGTCAAGCCTATTTAATTGAAGAGCCTATGGCGGCAGCCATTGGGGCAGGATTGCCTGTCGAGCAACCGGGAGGAATTTTGATGATTGATATAGGCGGGGGAACGTCAGAAATAGCAGTTATTTCTCTGGGAGGTATTGTCATCAACAGATCTATAAGAACTGCCGGTGACGAAATGGACGAAGCCATTATTGCTTATCTAAGACTGAAATATAATGTCTTGCTTGGGGAGCGGACAGCCGAGGAAATTAAGATTACTTTGGGTAATGCGCATGTGGGAAGCCTCAAGGATAAAGTAATGGTTATTCGTGGCCGCGATTTGGAATCAGGACTGCCGGTCAGCCTGAAAATTACAGCCTCTGAAGTCCGCGAAGCTTTGATTCCCATCTTGCGGACAATTATCGAAAGTGTTACGGATTTGTTGGAAGAGACACCCCCGGAATTGGTGGGGGATATTCTCGAGCGGGGAATTGCCATGGCCGGGGGAGGAAGTATGATTACAGGTATTGACAAGCTGGTCTCCGAGCAAACCCGGATGCCGGTGTACATTGTAGAAGATCCCATGACGGCGGTGGTTCGGGGATGTGCCAAGGTGCTGGAAAACCCAAGTTTACTCAAGAAGGTGAGAGTGGTGGGAGGACTGAGATGAAATTCGAAACACGAATATCGAAACTCGAAACAATTTTTAAATTTTCAAAATTCGAATTTTGAATTTGTTTCGGATTTCGGATTTCGAAATTCGGATTTATAACTATTTTTATGAAGCGTTTTACACCAGGTGCTGCATTTTCAGACTTTGTGATTTTGGGATCAGCGTCCAAAAATACCAGACATGGTAGCCCAAAACCGGAAATAATTACCGGTGATTGGTTGTGGGTGGGAATATTAATAACTTTCAGTTTATTGTTTATCAAACTGGTTTCATTACAATTGTTCGCCGGAGGTAAATACCGGGTATTGGCGGATGAAAATAGGATTAAGACTCTGACACTTCCCGCTCCCCGGGGAAGTATATTGGATAGTCGGGGTATACCTTTGGAAAACAATCCTGCCAACAGCGCGGTCGTTGGCTATGTAGGTGAGATATCTGCTTCGGAAGTGGGTCTTCTGCGCCAAGACATAAAATATCAGATGAAGGATCTCGTCGGCCGGGCCGGCCTGCAAAAGCAATATGAAGATAGTCTGAAGGGGGTCAATGGAGCAAGGCTTGTAGAAGTAGATAACGAAGGTCAGGTGGTCCGTGATTTGGGAGCCCGAAAACCTACGCCCGGCCGGGATTTACCCACATCGGTGGACGCTACCTTGCAAAAAATTGCCTACGAATCTCTAAATGGTAAAAAAGGTGCAGTAATCATTTCAGACCCCGATACCGGAGATATTCTGGGTCTGGCCAGCAGTCCAGGATATGATCCTCTTAAAATTAGTCAGTCGCTCAATGATCCAAATTTACCATTCTTCAATAGGGCGATTGCCGGATCATATGCTCCAGGCTCGACTTTCAAGATGGTGACTGCACTTTCAGCCTTGGGTAGCGGCAAAGCCTCCAAAAATTTTTCTGTCGAAGATGTGGGTGTTCTGACGGTTGCCGGGTTTAAATATGCCAATTGGTTTTTTACTGAATATGGAGGAAAAGATGGTATTGTCAGTTGGGTCCGGGCCTTGACCCGGTCCAATGATATCTTTTTTTACAAAGCGGGAGAATTGGTGGGACCTGAAACTATGGCCGCCTGGGCACAAGTTATGGGATTTGGAGCAAATACGGGTATCGATTTGCCGGGAGAAGTCGAAGGCTTGATTCCAACGCCTATTTGGAAAGAAAAATTTAAAAATGAACAATGGTTCTTGGGCAATACTTATCACATGGCCATCGGTCAGGGGGATGTACTGGCGACACCTCTTCAGGTTAATCAAATGACAAACATGTTGGCGACAAACAAAAAATGCAAGCCAAATATTGCTCATTACTCATTACTCAGTACTCAGTGTACAGGGTTACAAATAGATCCTGAAATTTTGGATATTATAAAAGCTGGAATGATTGGGGCATGCAAAGCAGGGGGTACGGCATTTCCATTTTTTGATTGGCAAGGGCCCCAGGTCGCTTGCAAGACCGGAACAGCCGAGTATATAACCGAAGAAGGAAAATATAATACCCATGCCTGGTTTACAATCTTTGCTCCGGTTGATGATCCAAAAATTTCAGTGACAGTTTTGGTGGAAGGTGGGGGTGAAGGCTCAAGAGCTGCAGCGCCAGTAGCACGCAAAATTTTATCTAACTTTTTTGGAGTGGAGGATAAATTTAATTATGGAAGCCTAGTTGGTGAAGGTGAATAACCAGTTTTTCCGGATGGTGGTGACACAAGAATTCTATTTTACTAGCTGACCCATGGGCTCGATTATAAGTCCAACCTTGGGACATGAGCTTTCTCTCATGTAGTTCGTGCAAAATCACATAAGGGTATTCACCTTTTTGCAAATCATCGTCAATCCAGACTTCGTTTAGAGGTATCCAGGGATAAATTAAATGATGGCCACCATCCACAAAATCTATAAAGAAATCACTTCTAACTAATCGACCATTCACTAACCAAATGACCAAGCCATCCGAAGTTTCACTAATTTTTTTTAGATGCACATCACTGCTACTTTCTACTTTTTTCATATCTTGCGACTTTGCCCGTTCGGATTTTTCTACCCGGTAAGCTTTGTCCAGAGCCAAGGTATTGGAATATCCGTGTTTGAGGGCTTTCCATTGGGTAAGCATGTGGTCAACAAAAAACCGGCGTTCGTCGGGGTGGGCTTCCCGGTCCAGCCACAATTCATTGGAAGGAATATAGTCAAAATCCGGGTACATGCCAAAGTTGGTAAATTCAATATCTTTTTCCGCGCGCAGTTTTTCCCCATCAATCTCCCACACCTGGCAGGATCCATAATCATGAACTAATTTCAAATGGTATTTAGAAACATCTGCCACGAATTCATTATACATTATCATAACGGACACAAATAATTACACAGTTGACGCGGCTGCGTCAATGATGTAAAAATACTTTATGGTTAAACGCAGGACGACAAAACCCAAAACAAGAATTTCTCAAAAGCAACTTTTAAAGTATCTAAAAGATGCCAGGCCTTTTTTCTTGCCAATCGGAATAAGTGAGCATGTCCGAGCTTTAAAAAGGGGATTGCCAGATATGGATAGATACTATTCATTCTCTATAGGGAAAGCTGCTCATCAATTAGAACGCCAGGGCTTGGTAGAAAAACAAAATACCAGAGACGGAATCCTAATTAAAATTACTCACAAAGGCAAAACTCAAATACTGAAATACAATCTTCTGGAAATGAAGCCGATTACAACAAAATGGGACAGGAAGTGGAGATTGGTGTTTTTTGATGTAGCTGAATTAAAACGGACCACGCGTGATTCACTCAGGCGTTATTTGCGTCAAATAGGGATGGAGTTGTTTCAAGAGAGTGTATATATATCACCACATAATATTACCGATCAAGTAAAATATTTACGCGAAATTTTGGATATCCCGGATTCAATAAAAATGGCCAGATTAGATTGGGTAGAGAACGAGGAAGAATTAAAAGAAATATTCGAGCTCAAATAATTACAAAGTAAACGCGGCCGCGTATAGAATGTAAAAACTTGACTTTGCAGAGAGAGAGAGAGTTATTATGCTGGTTATGAATTGGGAGCAAGCAAAAAGTTCGCCTGCCACTCGTGGTTTTGTGACGGTCGCTAGAGGAGCCGTGGATTTTGGAGGGTTTTTATTGAAAGTGACATTTAAGCCAGTATTTATGAGTCATGCTCAAAACCCTGAGTATAAATTGGGTGACGGAACGAAGTTACAGTTTTTGAGACTACTTCCACCATTCTATATGGCCTTACTTTCTGGTGCTAGATTAGGGGAATGGAATGGCCAACTTAATCCGCAGAATGTGATATTTACATTAGGGATCGCCTTTTTGGGATCTGGATTGGTAGATATAGCTGGTATAGGATTGCAGGCAATTGGGGAAATGAAAGAAGAGTAGTGTAAAATAGAGAAATGGATTTGATAATTGTGGAGAGCCCGACGAAGGCCAGGACCTTATCCAGGTTTTTGGGCACAGGATACAGGATTGAGGCTTCGATGGGTCATATCCGGGATTTACCGGAGAAGAAGTTAGGTATTGATGTGGAGAAAAATTTCGAGCCAAGTTATGTTCAAACCAAAAAACAAAAGCAACGAATTGATGAAATTAAAGTTTTTGCAAAATCTGCTGACAAAATATTTTTGGCTACTGACCCAGATCGCGAAGGGGAAGCTATTGCTTGGCATGTTAGTCAGGTGCTAGGTGCTAAGGGCCAAGTGCTAAGTCGTGTGACATTTCATGAAATAACTAAAAGTGCTATTGATAACGCTTTGAAAAATCCAGGCGCATTGGATTTGAATTTGGTTGATGCCCAACAAGCCAGAAGAATATTGGATAGATTGGTAGGATACAAATTGTCGCCGTTATTATGGAAAAAAGTCAGACGGGGGCTGTCTGCCGGGCGTGTCCAGTCAGTCGCCGTCCGTTTAGTTGTCGAGCGCGAGCGGGAAATAGAAGCGTTTAAGACGGAGGAGTATTGGGAAATATTGGTAAAACTCAAAAACTCAAAAAATCAAAAACTCGAAACAAAATTAATAACCGAGTTAAAAAATCAATCAGAAGCTGAAAGAATAGAGAAAGGATTGATCAGTGCCCAGTACGAAGTAGCCAGTATCGAAAAGAAAGATTTCAAGAGGACGCCGCCGGCGCCATTTACCACGAGCACTTTGCAGCAAATTGCCGCGAATAAATTAGGGTGGAGTGCCAAGAAAACAATGCAGACAGCCCAAAGATTGTATGAAATGGGATTTATTACCTATCACCGGACCGACTCAACCAACATTGCCGCTGAAGCCAATACTCAGTGCTCATTGCTCATTGCTCAGAAATATGGGAAAGAATATTCCCTAGAAACGCCACGAATTTACAAAACCAAATCCAAAGTAGCTCAAGAAGCGCATGAAGCGATACGGCCGACAAATTTAGGAGCTAGTAGTCAGGAGCTAGGAGCTAGTCTCAATAAGGATGAACAGAAACTATATGAATTGATCTGGAAAAGATTTGTGGCTTGTCAGATGGCGGAAGCCACGGGAGTGTCAGTCACAGTCACAGTCACAGCAGGAAAATATAAATTACAAGCAAAAGGTGAAACTGTTAATTTTTTGGGTTGGTACATTTTAGGCACAGGAGACAAGGCACAGGAGACAGAATTACCAAAATTAGAAGTGGGGGAAGAATTAAATTATGTTTCCCTGGAAAAAATGCAGAAGTTTACTCAAGGCCCAGCTAGATATAATGACGCGTCACTGATTAAGGCTATGGAGGAATTGGGAATCGGCAGACCCAGTACTTATGCTCCAACGCTAACTACAATTGCCGACCGCCAATATGTGGAAAAGAATCAGGACAAAAGATATGTCCCGAGCGCACTCGGGATTGCGGTCAATGATTTTCTGGTGGTGAATTTTGGCGATATCATGGGCTATAAATTTACAGCCAAATTGGAAGACACTCTAGACGAAATCGCCAATGGTAAAAAGAAGTGGCAACCAGTAATTTCTGAATTTTGGGGACCGTTTTCCACCAAGCTGAGCTCGGTTCAGGATACTTCGCTTCGAGTCAAAGTGGGGACAGAAGAGACAGGGGACAAGTGTCCTAAATGTAAAACAGGTGATGTCTTGATTAGAGTCGGTAAATTTGGCAAATTCTTGGCTTGTTCCAAGTATCCAGAATGTGAATACAAGGCCAATTTTCAAGCCAAGATCGGGCAAAAATGTCTAAAATGTTCTGACGGTGACGTAATTTTAAGAAAAACCCGCTCCGGCCGGACTTTCTATGGCTGCAGCAATTATCCCAAATGCGATTTTGCATCTTGGAACCGGCCCGTGATAAAATAAACATATGATACAAAAACTTCCGCTTGATCAATTTTTAAAAGGCTTTGAATTGGCACCCAGAATTGCCATTGATGGATTAGAAATTAAAGAAAATAACTTAAAAATATAAGTTTATCATGTTAATTAGTCATCAAAATCGCCAGTTTTGACTGTCCATCCCGGTCTTGGATTTTGGTCATAATATTTTTGATTTCGAAAAGTTAATTTTAATTGTTTAGTATCTCTTTTAATGTAATCTTGCTCTTTTTGAGTTTTGTATTCGGAAGCTTTAACATAACAATGATTCAAAAAGGTTATGGTTTTACCTTTCTTCTCATAAAATACCTCAGCCAACCTATTATTTATAATTGCAAACGACCAGTTCATATAAGTATTTTACAATTTTTGGCCATCGATGGCCACCCAAAAGTTTACAAATGTGTTAAGATTTGAAAATGGTTTTGAGTGACCGGGATATAAGAGCCAGATTAAAGAAAGATTTAATAATATTGCCGTTTGATGGGAGTTGTGTTCAGCCCTCGAGTGTTGATTTGCATCTGGGGGATGATTTTTTAGTGTTTGACAGCCACAGTCAAAGTCTGATTGATACCAAAAAGATTATAAAGGGATTGATGAAAAAAGTTGTGATAGCCAAAGATGAACCTCTGATCTTGCATCCCCGGGAATTTGTCCTAGGAACTACTGTCGAATTCGTAAAAATTCCCTTTGATTTGGTTGCCCGGTTGGAAGGCAAAAGTAGCTTGGGTAGAATTGGTCTGGTCATTCATTCGACCGCAGGCTATGTGGATCCGGGTTTTGAAGGTCAGCTAACTCTGGAAATATCAAATCTGGCCAATTTACCAATTGCCTTGTACCGGGGAATGAAAATTTGCCAAATCAGCTTTAACCAGATGACTTCGCCTGCCCAATTTCCATATGGACACAAGAATATAAAAAGCCATTATCAAGGCCAAAAAGGCACCGTCGGTGCCGATATAAATAGTTTATGGGGGAAAAAATGAGGAATATTTTAGACTTAATTCCTCCCCAATTACAAGTTGATTGGTGGGAACATGATGGTAGTATTTATAGTTGTATATGTCTACATTGTCAGGGTCGAGTGGAAGTTAACAATAATGGTATTGTAACAAATAGGGAATGTTTAAATAGTGTCAAAAGTTGTCTGCGGGCAGAAGTTGAGAAAAGAATTAGAGAATTCCCAAAAACATAATTTTATGGTAAAACTGCGCGACTATGGCAGAAAGAGGAAAGTATTGGTTATTAGAGGGAGTGGGTAGGTGTGGAAAAACTACAGTTGCACCTTTATTGGTGAAGTATTTAAATGATTGTGGAAGGATCGCAGAAGAAACTAGGGAACCGGGGGGGGTAGAATCGGCAGAGGATTTGAGAAGTCTTATTTTTGAACTAAAAGAAACAAAAAGTGCTAATGCAGACAACTTGGCGGCGTTATTTATGGCGTCGAGATATTTTTTACTTAAAAAATTGATCGTCCCAAAACTAGAAGCGGGAATAGATGTGGTGGCTGGCCGGGGATATCCATCGACAAAAGTTTATCAAGGCCTGGATGGGGCAAATTTTGAAACAATGGATTTGATGACCAATGTGGTAATGAAGGATGTTTGGCCAGATGCAATATTCTTTATGGATATATCCGCAAAAACTGCATATGGAAGAAGACCAGTTGGAGCCGAAGATGATCCTTTTGACAAGTTAGGGTTGAGACATTTTAAAAGAGTTGTGGCAAGCTATAGAGATTTATATAAGTTTGAAGAAAGTAAAACAAATTTTTGGTACAGAATAGATGCGGAGCCACCGCTTGATCAGGTAATGGGACAGGTAAAAAGTGTGGTAAATGGAATATTGGATATATAATTACCATATGGACAAAGTATTTGATTTGATAAAAAAAGAAATCAAGAGGCAGCACAATTAAAAATAAAAAATTATGGAAAATGAGAAAAGGATTATAGACTCTTCGGACATTCCGCCAGGGAAGGGATTAGCGGCAGAATATTTAACTGAGAGAGTTTCAAGAGGAGATAAAATAGTATTAACGGTTCTGGGAATAGTAATATTGAGTTCAGTCCTTTGTTCATATTTATTTCCAATATATAAGTGATGATATTTGATGGAAAGAAATTTGCTGAGGAGATAATTTCCAAGTTGCCACGCAAAAAAGCTAAATTAGCTGTTTTTTTGAGTGACGATAATATTGCTGGTAGAAGATATGTAAAAATAAAGACCGAAGTGGCCAAAAGATTGGGAGTAGAAATCATCATGAATAGAATTGATGGTGATGAAGACGGAATAATAGTCCAACTCCCGCATCCTGATTCCCAAAAACTAATTTCTCAGATTCCAAAAGAAAAAGATGTGGATGGTTTGAGAGGGGATAGTCCGTATTTGCCAGCGGTAGTCTTGGCTGTACAAAAAGTGCTCATTACTCATTGCTCATTGCTCAATGATAAAAATATTTGTGTTGTTGGCGCAAATGGTTTTGTCGGTAGCAAGTTGATGCAAGTATTTCCTGCGGCCATCGGCATGGACAAAGAAAATTTTGATGCGAAACTAATTAAAAATTTTGATATTGTTATTTCAGCAACTGGAATTCCGGGTTTGATAAAAGATGTTAAACGGGGAGCAGTATGTATTGACGTTGGCTATCCTGAGCCGGAGTTTTCCCATTCGGCTTTAGCCAAAGCCTCTTTTTATACTCCCGTTCCCGGGGGCCTTGGCCCCGTCACCGTCGCTTGCCTATTCCAAAATCTACTCAATGGCATATAGTTGTATTTTTTGTATATGAATATATAATGAGTATCTCAATGCTTTAAAACAGCATAAAATAATTATGGAAGATAGACGTAGTTCAGAGAGAATCCCCGAGGAAACTTTACGGCGCCAAGCACTAGAAATACCGTCAGTTATGAAAAATCTCGGAAATACTGTGAGATCAATGGTTGGAGAAAATGACAAGGATGGACTAAAAAGAATCCTGCGGTGTTATGGTCTAGACATTGTTGTGGAAAGTATTCTTGCCACCAGATCTGAATAGCTATTGCAGATTTGATATAAATTAGATAAAATGCATTTATTACACACCCCGCTGATATTTTCCTTATAAACCGCAGCGGGGGAGGAAATCCCACTTCGTCCCGATGTACATCGGGACTACGGTTGGGACAAAGAAGGAAAATATATGAAGAATATATCATTACAAGACTTATTGGAAGCGGGGTGTCATTTTGGGCACCAGGTCCGCCGCCGTCACCCCAAGATGGCCCCCT
>CAYITQ010000013.1:1299-13792 GCA_964366335.1 uncultured Gammaproteobacteria bacterium | reverse complement strand
AGTGATATTAAGACTACAAACAGGATAATCCCGCAAGACCGGGTGCGGAATATTGGCATAATTGCTCATATTGATGCCGGAAAAACTACCACTTCTGAGCGTATTCTGTTCTACACAGGCAAATCTTACAAGATTGGAGATATTGATGACGGCGATACCCAAATGGACTGGATGGAACAAGAAAAAGAAAGAGGAATTACTATCGTTTCTGCTGCTACCACCACTTTTTGGACCGTCACTGACCCAAATTCCCCGGTCGGCAACGAATCAACCCGGATCAATTTGATTGATACTCCGGGACATGTGGATTTTACAGCCGAAGTCGAGCGGTCCTTGCGGGTTCTCGACGGCGCCGTTACCGTGCTAGACGCCGAGGAAACAGTCCAATCGCAAACTGAAACTGTCTGGCGCCAAGCCGATAAATACAAAGTTCCCAGAATTATATTTGTCAACAAAGTGGACAAACTTGGTGCCAACTTTGAAGGGACGATAAAGGCCGTAATCGACAGATTGGGAGCAAGTCCTGCGGTCATGGCCTATCCTGTCGGGGCCGAAAATACTTTTCGCGGAGTCGTGCTTCTTTTGGAAAGAAAGGCTTTGATTTGGCAGGGGGACGAAACGGGAGCCAAATTTACCGAGGAAGAAGTACCGGCTGAAATGAAAGAGGTAGTTGAGATCTGGCGGACAAAACTGGTTGAACAGATTTCTGAAACCGATGACTCCCTAATTACCAAATTCTTAAATGGCGAAGAACCAAATGTCGCTGAATTAAAAGTGGCCTTACGTAAAGCCGTAATTGCTTATAAACTAGTACCTGTCTACGCCGGTGCATCTCTGCGAAACAAAGGTGTCCAGCCACTTTTGGACGCAGTCGTTGAATATCTGCCTTCACCTGTAGATGTGGATCATGTCAAAGGCTTAAATCCCCGGACTGGTCTAGAAGTGGTCCGGAAAACAATAAACGAGGAGCCATTTTGTGGCCTAGCTTTCAAAATTCAGACTGACCCCCATGTGGGCCGGTTGACCTATGTCCGTATTTATTCAGGGACTCTCAAATCCGGACAACCAATTTATAACGCTACCAAAGACAAAGAAGAACGGGTCTCGCGGATGCTTCTGATGCATGCCAACAAGCGGGAAGAGATAGACATGGCCTATGCCGGGGAAATTGTGACATTGGTCGGGATGCGCGAGACAGTCACCGGTAACACCTTGTGTGACAAAGTCAATCCAATTGTCCTGGAATCCATCTCTTTTCCCGAGCCGGCTATATCTTTGGCCATTGAACCCAATACCAAATCCGATCAGGAAAAAATGGGCTATGCTCTGGGTAAATTGTCTGATGAGGATCCGACCTTTAGAATCAAATCCAATCCCGAGACGGGACAGACAATTATTTCCGGCATGGGAGAGTTGCACCTGGAAATTATTGTGGACCGGATGAAGCGGGAATTTAACGTGGGGGCCAATACCGGGGCTCCACAGGTCGCTTACAAAGAAACTATCCGCAAGCTTGCCGAGGGTGAGGGAAAATATATCAAGCAATCGGGAGGTCGCGGCCAATACGGCCATTGTTATATCAAAATAGAGCCGCTACCCAGGGGGGCGGGTTTTGAATGGGTCAATGCCATCAAGGGGGGAGCAATTCCCAACGAGTTTATTACCCCGATTGAAAAAGGTATCAAAGAAGCCATGGAAAATGGCGTCATTGCCGGATTTCCTTTGGTAGATTTGAAAGTTACTTTGTTTGACGGAAGTTATCATGATGTTGATTCGTCAGAAATGGCTTTCAAAATAGCGGGGAGCCTGGCTATTCAGAACGCCACCAAAAAAGCTGATGCTTGTCTGTTGGAACCGGTCATGAAAGTGGAAGTCTCGACCCCTGACGCATTTATGGGGGATGTGATCGGGGATTTGTCTGCCAAGCGGGCTCAGATTTTGGGCACTGACAAGCGTGGCAATCTAACCATTATCAATGCCCATGTTCCCCTGGCAGAATTATCAGGTTATGCCACCAAACTCCGCTCTCTGACCCAAGGCCGGGCATCCTATTATATGGAGCCCTCGCACTATGAAGAGGTTCCCCGCAACATCGCCGAAGGCATAATTACCAAATCCGGGAAAGTGGTCTGACCTAATTTGCTAATCTATTCCACAAAAATACGCAATAATGTGGAATAGGTTCCACAGATCTGCTATAATATGAGTCATGACATACAATGAGCTTTTGACTATCATCGCCGAATCCGCACAACTGAATACTGAGATGTCTGTTGTTCGCTCGTTTGAATCTGAACTTTATCCACTTCTTAGTGTTCCCAAACCCCTCAAGGCCATCACAGGTCTGAGACGGAGTGGTAAATCTTATTTACTTAAAAAAATGTACCGTCATCTGATAGACAAAATGGGGGTTCCTCAATCAAACATTTTATTTGTCAATTTTGAAAATGACCGTCTGATAAAGTACTGTAACTTAATTGGTTTACGGAATTTATTTGACATATTTATTTCTCACACTAGTGGACAAAAACCAATTTATCTATTTTTAGATGAAATTCAAAACGTTCATCAATGGGAAAGTTTTGTACGAACCATTTACGACAGTACCAATTACAACATTTTTATTACAGGATCAAACAGTCATTTGTTGTCCAGTGAATTTTCCACTTCCCTGGGAGGCAGAATATTGGAATTTAATATTTATCCGTTTTCATTCAAGGAATATATAGAGTGGAATAATATTCCTGTACCCAAAAATATTTATGAATTGTCCGAAAATCGGCCTGCTATCCAAAGTTTATTAAATCAATACCTCCGTTTTGGTGGATTGGTAGAAACATTTGGCTTGTCTGATCTTCAAAAGATTTCGTATCAAGAGACTTTGACAGAAAAAATCATCATAAATGATATATTGAACCGCTTTAGTTTAAAATATCCCAACGTATTGAAAAGCGTCGGCCAGTTTTTGCAAACTAACGTCGGAAATATAACCAGCATTGGAAATATAACCAAATGGATTAGAAATATAGGGGAAGACAAAAAACTGGACTATAAAACAGTCCAGACCTATATTGAATATTTAGAAAAAACATACCTGATCAAAAAAGTCAGAAAGTTTTCCCTCAAAACAAAAGAGATATTTTCTGTCCAAAACAAATATTATTTTGTAGATAATTTATTTAGTTACAAAAGTGATGTCGAAGACCAAATCGAAAATATGGTTTTTCAACACTTATCCAGAACACAGGGACAGGAAGTATTTTATGGCCGGGATGAGCGGGGAAGGGAGATTGATTTTTGGATTCCGGGCCAATCTCTGGCTTATCAAGTCTGTTATCAACTGGATGATGCTAATGTAAAAAGAGAAACAAAATTTCCTGCAAATTTAATATATATGTACGACCACCGGGAGCAAAAAACCGATATTCCAAGCATAAAACTCACAAGCCTAGACCAATTTCTGTTGGGAATAGATCCTTAATACACCCACGATAAACCTTTTTTTGTTTCGCACATTTCAAAAAGTTTTCAGCAAGTTCTGCTTTTACATTTCCTTTGAAAGTGAAAAGTCGAGAGTCAATAATAGATATAGGTTTGTGTAATTAAATAATGCATCCAAAATATTCAAGCCAATATTTTGTTCTAGTATCTTGGCAAAAGCGAATTGTAATTCTATGTATGATTTGGAATATATCATCTGTCGATTTTATCACTAGTAATAGTTTGTCTTTTTACATTATAAACGCGGCCGCGTAGACAATGTCAAATCCGCTCCTGGTAAGCCAATTCAAGCAAAAAGTAATATCGCTACAAGTTTAATAGATGGATTATAAGGACTCTAATTCCATGTAGTTTGACAAGTACATGGATTGTGATATAGTAATAATTGTGATTATTAGAGCTGTACAAGATTTGGATAAAGTATTGGAAACAGGTAAAGTATTGGTAATATATGGTCCGCGGAGGGTAGGTAAGACAACATTAGTAGAAAACTATTTATCAACTTGTGCTGGGAAGTTTCGGCTGTTATCTGGTGACGATATTGGAGTCCGCCAAGTATTTAGTTCAGAAAGTATCGAGACAATAAGCCGTTTTGTTCAGGATTACGACCTAATAGTCATTGATGAGGCTCAGAGAATTCCCAAAATCGGTTGGGGCTTAAAGATTCTTGTCGATCACAATCCGAAACTGAAAGTAATCGCTACCGGATCGGCTTCTTTTGATTTGGCCAACAAAATAGGTGAACCCCTAACCGGTCGAAAAACCACTTTAATTTTACAACCTTTATCGCAGACAGAATTATTGTCTACCACGCCCCGGCAGGAACTGCGGGATAGATTAACAGATTTTTTGATCTATGGATCATATCCAGAAATAATAACTAGCAAATCAGACGCGAAAAAGAAAGCTATTTTGGAGGAGATAACAGGCTCTTATTTACTCAAAGATATTTTGGAAATTGAGAAAGTCAAGGCCTCAAAACTGCTGGTAGATTTATTGCGGTTACTCGCCTTTCAGGTGGGCAGTGAAGTATCGCTCAATGAATTGGGTAAAACCTTAAACCTTGACCCCAAGACGATATCAAGATATTTAGATTTACTGGAAAAGGCATTTGTGATTGTCAATTTACGGGGACTTGCTCGAAACCTGAGAAAAGAGGTAACCCGGACAAGTAAATATTATTTCTATGACAATGGCATCAGAAATGCGCTGATCTCGAACTTTAATGGATTATCGATCCGAAACGATATCGGAAGCTTGTGGGAAAATTTTTTGTTCATGGAACGAATCAAGAAACAAAATATCCAAAAAATATATTCAAACAACTATTTCTGGCGAACCTGGGATCAAGACGAGATTGATTTAGTTGAGGAACGAGAGGGTAAATATTACGCCTGGGAGTTTAAATACAAACCTCAGGGAGTATCGATTCCCGTTGACTTTGCCAATTCGTATCCAAGTTATGAATTTAAGGAGATAAATATCGAAAATTATTTGGACTTTTTAATTTAAAAAAAATTCCCCCTTGCAGTAAATAAAAATATTGTTTACAATACAGAAACTATGGCAGTATTTGCGCGCACTAAGCCCCATGTGAACATCGGAACTATTGGTCATGTCGATCACGGCAAGACCACTCTGACTTCCGCTATTACTTGTGTTTTGGCTAAAAAAGGTTGGGCCGTAGCCAAGCGCTATGACGAGATTGATTCTGCTCCTGAGGAAAAAGCCCGCGGAGTAACTATTAATCTTTCCCATTCAGAATATGAGACCGCCAAGCGCCATTATGCTCATATTGACGCTCCCGGACACGCTGATTACATCAAAAACATGATTACCGGCGCCGCCCAAATGGATGGAGCCATCTTGGTAGTTTCAGCCCCCGACGGACCCATGCCCCAGACCCGTGAACACATTCTCTTGGCCAAGCAGGTCAATGTTCCGGCCATCGTTGTCTTCATGAACAAGTGTGACATGGTACAGGAAGCAGAATTGCTGGATCTTGTGGAAATGGAAGTCCGCGAATTGCTAACTAAATATGGTTTCCCCGGCGACAAAGTCCCGGTTATCCGCGGATCAGCCCTGAAGGCTACTGAAGGTGACGCTGATGCCGAAGCCAAAATCTTGGAATTGATGGAGGCGGTTGATACTTATATCCCCGATCCGGTTCGCGATCTGGAAAAACCATTTTTGATGCCGGTTGAAGATGTCTTTTCTATCAAAGGCCGTGGAACTGTGGTCACCGGTAGAATTGAACGCGGGAGAATCAAAGTCAATGAAGCGATAGAAATAGTCGGAATGAAAGCCACTCAGAATTCAGTCGTAACAGGTGTCGAAATGTTTAGAAAACAGCTGGACGAAGGCTTGGCCGGCGATAATGTAGGAATATTACTGCGGGGAATTGAGAAAGAACAAGTGGAGCGCGGTCAAGTGCTGGCTAAGCCCGGAAGTATTACCCCACACACTGAATTTGAAGCCGAAATTTATGTCCTGAAAAAAGAGGAGGGCGGACGGCATACCCCATTCTTTACAGGCTATAGACCACAGTTTTATATCCGGACGACCGATGTCACCGGAGAATCCACTTTGCCAACCGGAGTTGAGATGGTCATGCCCGGAGACAATGCCAAGATGACTGTCAAGTTGATTGCTCCAGTTGCACTCGAAGTGGGTGACCGGTTTGCTGTCCGCGAAGGTGGAAAGACCATCGGAGCCGGAGTAGTCACCAAAATCTTAGCTTAAAAATTTATGGCAAAAGGCCGTTTGCGCGTCAAACTAAAAGCTTTTGATTACCGCGTCATTGATGAAGCGGCAGATAAAATCGTGCAGACGGCCCTGGCTACCGGTGCCAAAGTAGCCGGACCCACTCCGCTTCCGACCGACAGGAAACTCATAGTAGTCACATCCTCGCCCCATGTGGACAAAAATGCCCGCGAGCATTTCCAAATGAAGGTTCACAAGCGACTGATTGATATTATTGACCCCACTGACAAAACCATAGATTCCCTCTCCCACATGGACCTCCCCGCCGGTGTGGATATTGAAGTGAAGATGTAAGCTTAAATTTTATCCAGTTCGTTGCCTTTGATCTTGTTCCTTTCGTTGTCCTCCTTTAATTGAGTCTCCAAAATTTTGTCCAAAATACCCCCAAAGACACCATAAACATTCCCTGGCTCACCGATCCACCCCCCGTCTTGCCATTTTATGAATTGGCTACCAATCCATACTTTATACTCAGGATGTTCGTCTGGGATATCTTGCTCTCCCACAGTTATTGTGTAACCCATTCGTTTTCCGCTCTTTACCTGCCTTACCAGCAATATCCTGGCAATCGTGTGCTCCTCAGGGATTCCCCTTGGAGAGAAAGAGGAAATCTTGTCAATTAAGCCTTTTTTTTCATCCATAATACAATGTAATTCTACCAAAGAAGGAGACTCTATATCAAGTACCCAATACTTAGTAAATTGATTTGATAGATTTTTGTAAATAATTTTGGTGGTATTGGTAGGGTGTTGTTTTTAGTTTGTATGAATTCTTAGATGGTTGTATCAAACCTCCCTTGGTCCCACCTGAAAGGTGGGATTTTGCCGGTCGGTGTGGATATTGAAGTGAAGATGTAGTATAATCTTCATATGCATACTATTTCCGATGAATATCGGGATTAAGTGCGGAAGCGGCATCTATATTTGTCCCGCGTCTGCGGGATTTTTTTATGGTCAAAACATTTTTTGCTTATAAGGATATTATGACGGCCCGGTATCTGGCTGATGGGAAACGTGTCCCGGGAACTTGGCTGATTTTCCCTAATACCACGGTTATTGGTCCTAAAGGTTCTTCAAAAACTCTCCTTAAGCTTCAAAAAACCTCCAAAATAAAACACTTAAAAGAAATCAAAACAGCGGAAATCTTGGAACCGAATTTGGAAATAAAACTGGATGAAATTATTAAAGTGGGTGATATGGTGAATGTCACCAATGCTACCCGCGGCCGTGGTTTTTCCGGCGGTGTCAAGCGCTGGGGTTTTGCCGGAGGACCCAGGACTCATGGTCAGTCAGACCGCGAACGGTCTCCCGGATCATCCGGTGCCGGCACGGGATTGGGTAGATTGTATATCGGTCACAGGGGCCCTGGAAAAATGGGAAACAAAAATGTCCAAATCAGAAACTTGAAAGTCCTCGAGGTAGACTTAAGCGCCAATAAAGTGTTAGTTTCAGGACTTATCCCCGGAAGTGCTTTGACTTTATCTAAAATTGAAAAGGTAATATGACAGCCGATTCATACAATCTGACGGGTAAAAAGTTGACACCGGTAGACCTGGACAAAAAAGTCTTCGGGGTTAAAGTGTCTCCCACTTTGTTGGCCCAGGCAGTCCGGATTTATTTATCAAACCAACGATCAGCCAGCGCCAAAACCAAAACCCGGGCTGAAGTCCAAGGCTCCACCCGCAAAATATTCAAACAAAAAGGAACGGGACGCGCCAGACACGGGAGTATCAGGGCTCCTATTTTTGTCGGTGGAGGTATTGCTCACGGTCCGGATGGAACCCAAAACTATACCATGAAAATGCCTTCTAAAATGGCAAAACAGGCGTTACTCGGAGCCATGTCTCTAAAAGCCCATGAGAAATTAATCTCAATAGTAAAGGGAGCCGACGAAGCTACAGGTAAAACGAATGAGCTAAGTAAATTACTGAAAATTATCGTCCCCAAAGGGAGAGTTCTATTAATAAGAACTCCCGCTCAGACTAAATTTAATTTAGCCGGTCGTAATTTACCTACGGTAATTATGGCTTCGACAGCGTCACTCTCTGCTTACCAAGTAATTGCCTATCCCCAAATTATATTTACCGCCGAGGCCTTGGCTGTTTTTGAAAAGAAATATGTTGCTTAAACCGATTTACACTGAAAAATCTTTGAAAGACGCAAGCCTTCACCGCTATACCTTCGCGGTAAAGTTGGGCGCCCGCAAGGATGAAATAAAAAAAGCAGTGGAGAAAATGTTTGACCTGAAAGTTAGTAAAATTGCAACCATCACTGTGCCCGGAAAAGCCCGCAGAAGTGGTAAATTGCGCCGTGAAGTCAAACCCGCTTCCTGGAAAAAAGCTATCGTAACAACTAACAAGGAGATAACTTTATTCAGCGCCCCCGCCGAAAGCAAAAAGGAGGATAAAGTATGAGTCTGAGATTGTATACTCCCACCACACCCGGACGCCGGGGCGGATCAATTCTTGATTGGTCGGAATTATCAGTTAAAGTCCGCACTAAAAAATTGTCTACTATTTTGTCCAAAAAAAGTGGCCGGAATGCGACAGGCAAGGTCACCGTCCGGCATCAGGGAGGCCGGCACAAAAGATTTTTGCGGATTATTGATTGGAAACGAGATAAGATAAATATGAAAGCTGTTGTGACAAGTATTGAATATGATCCCAACAGAACCGTTAATATTGCCGGGCTTTTGTATCCTGACGGCCAAACAAGCTATATCTTGGCCCCCGAAGGATTAACTGTAGGTCAATCTATCATGTCTGGAGAATCATCCCCATTAGTGCTAGGAAATGCCTTGCCATTACGGGCCATTCCTTCAGGAACGATGGTTCATAATATTGAAATTATTCCTGGTAAAGGAGCTCAGATAGTGCGAACTGCCGGCGCTTCCGCCCTAGTTTCCGGATTTGAAGAAAATTACGCTCTACTAAAACTACCCTCTGGCGAGATTAGGCGTTTTAAGCTAAACTGTATGGCTACCATCGGTTCATTGGGTAATCCTGATTGGAAAAATGTCAATTTCGGATTTGCCGGCCGCAGGCGGCGAATGGGAATTAGGCCCACTGTCCGGGGTACTGCCCAAAATCCTCATTCCCATCCTCACGGTGGCGGAGAAGGGCGGTCCGGAGAGGGTATGATTCCTAAAACCCCCTGGGGAAAACCTGCGCGAGGAAACAAAACCCGTCAAAAAACCAAGTATTCCAATAAATATTTAGTTACTAGGAGAAATAAATAATATGGCACGAAGCTCTAAAAAAGGACCTTATATTGACGCAAATCTGGCTCAAAAAGTGGCCAAGATGCTGGCGTCGCAAAATAAGTCTCCTATCAAAACCTGGGCCAGAAACAGTCAGATTCCGCCTGAATTTGTGGGTTATACTTTTTCGGTTCATACAGGAAATAAATTTACCGATGTCTTTATTTCTGAAGCTATGGTAGGACACCGCCTGGGAGAATTTGCTCCCAGCCGGACTTTCCGTGGCCATGGTGCCATGGTCAAGCGGACTATGGATAAAACATAAAAAATGACAAATAAAGTAATAGCCAGAGCCAGTTTTGTGCGCATGTCACCGAGAAAGCTCCGATTAGTGATTGATGCGGTCAAAAAATTGTCCGTTGATTCGGCCATTGCCAACCTGAAAGCACTAAATAAGCGGGCAGCCGGCGAAATACTCAAAGTCTTACAGCAAGCCTTGGGTAACGCTAAAAATAATTTTAAGATGTCCCCCGCTGATTTAAAAATAGGCACGATGATAGTGGGAGAAGGGCCGAGATCCAAACGGAGTGACCGCCATGCTCACGGAGCCCGTTTTGGTGGTGGAATCAGGCACAAAAGAAGTGCTCATGTTATTGTGGAGTTAACATCAAAAAATGGGTAACAAAGTCAATCCTACCGGTTTTAGAATCATTATGAATCCGACTAAAAATTGGATTTCGAGGTGGTTTACTACTAATCCAAAACGCTACAAAGAATATTTGGCTGAGGACATGAAGCTCAGGACCGCTCTCATGACCAAGCTCAAAATTGCAGGCGTAGCCAAGATCGAAATCGAAAGATCAATAAAGTCCATGAAAGTCATTATTTATGTCTCCAGGCCCGGTGTGGTTATCGGCCGGGGAGGAGCGGGAATTGAAGATCTCAAAAAATATATTACCAAGCTGACACCCGCAGCTAAAATAGATTTGCAGGTGGAAGAGATCAAAAATCCCGACTGCAACGCCTATTTGGTGGCCATGCGGGTAGCCGAACAGCTGGAAAAACGTTTGCCGGCCAGACGTGTGGCCAACAAAGCCATAGAAAGAATTATGGCTTCAGGTGGACAGGGTGCCAAAATATTACTTTCCGGCCGGGTCAATGGAGCAGAAATCAGCCGGCGTGAATCTTACAAATCACCGACCGGCTCAGTACCCACCCAGACTTTGCGGGCCGATATTGATTACGCAGCTGTTGACGCCCATACCAGATCCGGTTTTATCGGAGTGAAAGTCTGGATTTATTTGGGAGGTAAATAAATATGCTACAACCCAAAAAATCAAAATTTAGAAAACAATTCCGCGGTAAAATGCGAGGGTTAGCTACCCGTGGATTCTCTTTAGCTTTTGGGGAATTTGGACTCAAAGCTCAAGGTCGGGGGTGGCTTACGGCCCGTCAGATAGAAGCCGCCCGCAAAGCCATTTCGCGTTATGCCCAACGCGGAGGTAAAGTCTGGATCCGGATATTTCCTGACAAGCCGATTACCAAAAAAGCTTTAGGCGTCCGCATGGGTTCGGGTAAAGGGGATATTACCGATTATGTAGCCGTCATCACTCCCGGACGGATTATTTTTGAGATTGCCGGAGTCAGCTCTGAGATTGCCAAGACCGCATTTGCCAGAGCCAGCGCCAAATTGCCTTTTGATGTTAAATTTGTCAGCAAGGAACAGATATGAAAACAAATGAGTTTAAAAAACAACTGATTGGTCTTACCGGACCGGAGTTACGAGTCAAAGCCCGGGATATCTATTCGCTTATTGCCAAAAGTAGGTTAGAATTGAGAGCTGGCAAATTACCAAACAAGCGGACGGTATTTAACCTGCGAAAACAGTTAGCCATTATTAAATCAAAAAATCTATGAAAATCTTAGTCGGAAAAGTGATATCGGATAAAATGAAACAGACGGTGGTTATCATAGTCGATAGGCTTGTGACCCACAAGCTCTATCATAAGCAATTACATCAGACCACCAAATATCACGCTCATGATAAGTTGGGAGCCAAAACCGGCCAACGGGTCAAATTTGTATCCTGCAAACCTTATTCCAAAACCAAGTTTTACAAAGTTATTGAAATTATTTCCGATTAAATATGTTGCAATTACGTACCATTTTAGTTCCGGCCGATAACTGCGGCGCCAAGAGATTACTCCTGATTCATATCATGGGCGGATCAAAGCGCTATTATGCCTATCCCGGAGATATTGTTACGGCTGTGGTTGACCGGGCGGATTCCACAGGAGTTGTCAAAGATTCCGAAGTGGTCAAGGCTGTCATTGTCCGGACCCGTTTTCCTGTCCACCGTGCTGATGGTAGCCGTATCCGTTTTGACGACAATGCCGCTGTTGTTATTGATCCCAAAACTCACGAGCCCCGGGGAACCAGGATTTTTGGCCCCATCGCCCGTGAAGTCAAAGATGCCGGCTTTGCCAAGATAGCCTCGCTGGCAACAGAAGTCTTATGAAAATCAAAAAAAATGACACCATCGTAGTATCAAAAGGCAAAGACCGCGGCCGTCAGGGCAAAGTGGCCCGGGTATTTCTGAAAAGTTTACGGGTATTGGTCGAAGGAGTAAATCAATACAAAAAACATATCAAACCAACGCAAGGAAGACCGGGAGATCTGGTGACAATATCGCGGCCTCTGGATGTTTCAAAAGTGGCCTTGATATGCCCAAAGTGCAAACAACCCACCCGCGTGGGTTACCGTTTTCAGGATGCCAAAAAATTACGGGTTTGCAGAAAATGCAATATGGATATAGACAGTAGTGACAAAAAAGTTATTAAATCTAAAAAGAAAATATGAATTTGAGACAAACATATACGGACGAAATAGCCCCGAAATTGATGGCTGAATTTGGCATCAAAAATATTATGGCGGTGCCGAAAGTCCGGAAAATAAATATCAACATGGGGGTCAAAGATATGGCTCACGACAAGGGCCTAATTGATAAAGTTTCAGTTCAGTTGGCGGCTAT
>CAYITQ010000013.1:0-1199 GCA_964366335.1 uncultured Gammaproteobacteria bacterium | reverse complement strand
TTTAAAAAACCACATGGCCACAAACGCTAAAGTCACCAAACAAACATTGGGGAAATTAAAATTTCCCACCCAGTACCGCTCTCGCTGTCAGGTTTGCGGCCGCCCGCATGGATATCTACGGTTATTTGGTTTGTGCAGACTCTGTTTTAGAAAGGCCGCCCACCAGGGCGAGCTACCCGGAGTCGTCAAAGCATCATGGTAAGAGATCCATTATCAGATCTGGTCGCCAGAATAAAAAACGGCTATATGGCCTCTCTTAGCGTGGTTACTATGCCGCACAGTAAATTGCGCGAATCGGTAGTAAACGTCCTTTCCAAATCGGGTTATGTAAAAGATGTGAAAGTATCGGATGGCAAGCTTACAGTCGGTCTTGTCTATAAATCCAAAGCCCCCGCTATTACCGAAATCGTGCGGGTCAGTAAACCCGGTTCCAGAATCTATTGTGGTTATAAGTCACTGCCCCGTGTTTTGTCGGGATTAGGAACACTGATTTTATCTAGTCCCGCGGGTGTAATATCCGGCCGTGAAGCCCGGAAGTTAAAAGTCGGCGGTGAAATTATTTGTAAAGTTTGGTAAAAATATGTCACGCATTGGAAAAAAACCCATCAACATTCAGGACACCGTCAAAGTGACGGTTACAGGAAACAGGATTCAGGTCGCAGGACCCAGAGGTGAATTAGGTTTAGATATTCCCAAAGGGGTTGAAATAAAATCGGAAAATAATCAAATTATGGTGTCTGCTAAATTATCAAATATGTGGGGGCTGGTGCGAAGTTTGTTAAACAATATGGTAACAGGAGTAACCGATGGCTGGACGAAGACCCTGGAGTTATCAGGCACGGGATATAGAGCCAATACGACCGGGACAGAATTGAATCTGGCTCTGGGATTTTCTCATCCCGTGGTGGTCAAGGCTCCGGAGGGTATTAAATTTGAAGTAGTCGAAAATAAAATCAAAGTAATGGGGATAGACAAAGGTCTGGTTGGCCAAGTAGCTTCCCAGATCAGAGGCTACCGACCGGCTGACCCTTACAAAGCCAAGGGCTTTAAATATGAAGGTGAAGTTATAGTTAAAAAACCCGGTAAATCCGCCAAAGCGGGCGCCACGACAACAAAATGATCAAAAAATATAAATCAACACAAGAACGTAGACAGCAGGCGGTCAGATTGAAAATCCGTAATTTGTCGGTTTTACCGAG
>CAYITQ010000012.1:0-14098 GCA_964366335.1 uncultured Gammaproteobacteria bacterium | reverse complement strand
ATTGATATATTTCCGGTGGTATCACCACCCAGAGTCAGAGATTGATTGGCGGTAGATTGAATGGTGGGGGTGCCGTAGAGAGTGAGAGCCCCGGAGACGGAAGCGGCATTGGCGATGGTGGTGGTACCAGTAGCGGCGCCAAGGTTGAGAGTGGTGGCGGCGCCGGCAAAGTTGACGGTGGTGGCGGTGGTATTTAGCAGGGCAAAAGAGGTAGAGCCGGTGGTTAAGCTGGTGGTAACGATAGGGGAAGTAACAGTTTTGTTAGTTAGGGTTTCAGTCCCGGCCAGAGTGGATAGTGTTCCGGTAGTTGGTAGTGTGATACCTGTTGTTCCTGTAACCGTCAAAGTAGTAGCATAGTTGCCGGAAATGGTCAGAGTAGAGGCGGCGTTGTTGGCTATTCCTGTGCCTCCGTATGCCGGACCGATGACCGAGCCATTCCAAGTGCCGGTGTCAATGATTCCCCCAGAGGTCAGCCGGAATTTGAGGCTGCCGGATTGGGATGCGGTAATTAAATCCCGGGTGTCATCCACATTGAGATTTAATTTAGCCGCTCCGGTTGCTGCTCCCAAACCAAAATTGTCTGTGGCGGTAGTTAGTCTGACCATAGTACCGTCATCAGTAATGCCTGAAGTGGTAACATCAGTCACAGCCGAGGCAATAGTGATTTTCTTGTCTGTTGTTGACAGAGTAACATTACTGCCTGCCACCAGTTCCAGAGTATCGGTCTTGGAATTGGCCGTGATAGTAGTTGATCCGACTTTAAAATTTTTGAATTGATCCGGAAGGACAGATGAAATAGTCGGGTTTTGACCTGCTGAGACCGTGATATTATCACCGGCAACCAAGCCATAAAGAACATTGGGAGCAGTAATATCTTGGTTAAACAAAGCTGGGATATTGACTACAAAACGGTAATCATCATTAATGGATTCAGCGGCCAGGACAGTGCCAGTGGTCTGGTTATTAGTTGATAGTTCATAGTTCGTAGAAAAACCGCGATTTTTAAACCAACCCAAAACTTTATTTACACCCTCTCTGTTTCCACCAGAGTACTTATAAATTCCAGCACTACCTCCAGCCAGTGTCAAAACAGCCAAAGTCCAAGCCAAGATTTGTTTTTGAAAAGGAGAGATCAGAGTGGTGAGCAATATTGGTGTATGTACCTCACCCTCAGGTTTCTCCTCTGAGGTGATTATTTGTGGTTTTATTTTGCTCTCCAAAAAGCTTTCTAAAAGGGCACTCGAATATCTTCTTTGATTACCACCGGTACGCAGTGATTTTATTTTTCCTTGGCGTTCCCAGAGGCGGAGAGTGACAGCCGCAACCCCCAGCTTTTTAGCGGCTTGCGAAATGTTGAGCAGGTGATCTGACATTTGAGGCAGAACTATCAGGTTTTATCAAGTTCTATTATCAATTATGAAGTGAGTAATATATATAGTCAATAGGGAGATTTAAACTCGTCATACAATGGTCATACAATGGGCACGCAATAGGCATACAATTGTGACGACAGAATGACTATCGAATGCCAACTGTATGCCTACTGTATGACTGGGATTATTTCAGCTCCACACTAGCTCCTGCAGCTACCAATTTTGCCTTTGCTTCTTCAGCTGCTTCTTTTTTAGCTCCCATTAATACTTCAGCTCCGGCTTTCTCGGACATATCTTTGGCTTCTTTCAAGCCTAGGTTTGGATTGATTTCGCGCAAGGCCTTGATAACCCCGATTTTATTGGCTCCGGTTACGGTCAAAATCACGTCAAAAGATGTTTGCTCGGGGGCATCAGCTTCGCCCGCCCCCGCTAACCCAGCTGGTCCGGCTGTGCTGGATGATAGCTGGGCACTTACTCCAAACTTCTCTTCCAAAGCTTTGACCAGATCAGCCACTTCCATTACTGAAAGCTGGGCCACTTGGTCTACTATTTTTTGTAATTTGTCTGACATCGAAATCACCCCCTTTTATAACTCTCCCCCGGCCCCTCTCTTAAATTAAGAGAGGGGAGCCCTCAGGCGGGGTGAGTTATTTTAGTTACTGCATCCAGCGTCCTAACCAGCTTGGACATATTAAAATTTAGCAAATAAAGTAGTTTACCGACACTGATATCTCTTGATGGTGTCTGAGCTAGCAGGACTATGTCATTCTGTGTTAATACTCTATCACCAACAAATCCCATTTTGAAAGACAAAACACTATTTTTCTTGATAAAATCTGACACGACCTTAAGCGCCGAAATCTCATCACTATTTGAAAATATAAAAGCCGAGAGACCCCTTAACTGAGCATTGAGCAATGAGCAATGAGCATTTGAGGATTGCAGAGCAATCCGAAACAGCGTGTTTTTTTCAACTTTTACTTCTCCTCCCGCCAGTTGCACTGACTTACGAAGCTCGGTTGCCTGCGGGGGAGTCATTTTGGTGTAATCCACGACGCCAATTGACTTGGCTTTGGCAACAAGAGACGCAAGTAGCGCCACGCGGGAAGATTTTTGGGGATTGATTGGTCTTTTTGTCATAAACCTCAGGAGGATTTATTTTTAAACCTCCTATCTTAGGTAATAAAAGTATTATATCACAAATTTTCTTTGAGGAAAGCCTGAATATAGTCAAATAGGTCTCCCATCTTGTCCCGCTCTCCAATGGTTACAAATGGTCGCAAATCAAAAATGAACTCATTTTTATCAAATTCAGATATTTTTTTGAGTACTTTGTCTTTGGAATAAGATTGTTGGTAATAATCCAGTTTAGACTGGAGCATTACAAGATCCAGTTTCGTATTTTTGGCACATAAATACCACAAATCATATAGATCGCGGCCTTTTTGCCGGTTTAAAATGGCTCTAATTTTTTCTGTATAGATTTCAGACTGAGACATATGACTGACCCGTGAAGTAAATACAATCGGCAATGGAGGTATAATGCTGGAATTTTGTCTTTCAAAGACATTTTCCCGGAAAGAAAAATCCAGGTTAATAAATAATTTCGATTTTGATTCAGGAATATTATTGGCCAATAAGTATCTCTTCCCGGCGATAGTTTCCCGTGGCTTGAATTCAAATCCTTCTGGTGCTAAGGATGAAAAGACACGAGGTATAAATTCTTCGAAATCTTTCAAATCCATCTGCACGGTAAAATCCAAATCCTCAGAATATCTAGGAGCTCCAAAAATCAAATGGATAGCAGTTCCACCCTTGAAGACAATATTTTGACTATTGGGAAAGCTATAAAGTGAATTTAAGAAAATGAGCTGATAATATTCACGCAAGACAGTTGATTCGTTAGTCTTGTATGTTCCGGTAAGTTTTGTAAGTTGGCTTTTGGTAATCATATTGTTGGAATGTCCATTTTTGGAAATAATTTTGCAAATTTTAAAAACTGTGATTTGTTTAGCCTTGTTAAATCATACTCGTCAAAGTGAACGATACGCAATCCTTTGGATGTCAGATACATCTGGTCCAGCAATGCCTTTTCTGGCAGAGCTATTAGCTCATTATCTATCTTTTCATAGCCCCAAAACAAGTCGGATTTTAGATGCGCATAACTAAAAACTTGACTGTCAACCCGCTTGGTTATTGATTTCTTGGGAGTAACACTCGTTATTTCCAGAGGAAACTGTGACAAAATACCATGATAATTTAGCGCGGTTTCCAGAGAAATATATGATGGGGAATACAGGAAATTAGCGATTGCAAATCTGGACGGTGCGGGTTGGGTTAACATATATGTGTCTTTGGCGATTCTGGTTAGAATATTTTGATTTGTCAAACGCATGACCACAGATCTGGCAGACCTAGGATTATTTATTTCCAAAAGTCGTGACAAACTTTGCAGATTAAACAGTTTTTGTCCCGATACGTGTAATTCCTGAACGGCCAAACTAAGATTATATAGTGCCATGTTAGGTATATAGTATACCTAACGCGGCATCGTGTCAAGGACGATAACGACCGATCCCGTATTTAGTATAAATATATACTAAAACTTGCATCGGTGTCAAGCTCAGTTCATGCAAAGCCTGGCCTTGCAAACTTAATATTCATAATTACAAAAGACATTTTGTTTCAAGAAGTAATATCTGTTTTGAGATGATTCTTTCAGTAACTGGGGTTGAGTTACATATAGTCTGACAGATTCAGCAAAGTCTTCTGAAAAATTGCTTTGACCATATATTGTGGGGGATTCAGCACTTGATATTTCCAGGGAATATCCGGTGTTTTTCATCCAGTCTGTAATATGCTGAAGATTTACAATGGGATTATTGTCCCAAAAATACGAATGAGCCATTTCATGGATCAGTGTTTGCTCAAGATACTCTGACGGGGATCTTCCTAAGAATTTATTTATAACCTTTTTAGTAGATTGAATGCTGTATCTGTCGTAGCAGAAAAACACCCCATTATTACCATATGCCGCATCCTTTTCGCACCTTGATTTTTGATCTGATCCAGCTTTAGAAATAGCGGGTACATTTATCTTGTCCAAAAAACACGATTTACCCAGCAGGTCAAGAGTGTTTTGAATGGTTGTTAATTCTGTTTTAATGGAGAAAGCGGTTTTTCTATTTGAGGTTCAACTTTAATTTTAGATTGAGTTCCTTCGGAATTTATCGAGACCACAGTAACCTGCGCCCGAGATCCATCGGTGGCTGTGACCTGGATACTCTTGCCTTCGGCAACTGTTACAGCCGGTTTTCCCTGATCGCTAATATCTACGGTATCTAACTGGAATACATTATTTGGCTGGACACTAACTAAAATTGCTTGGGTTCCTTCTATGGGTCTGGGAAGGCTTGTGGTATCAAGTATCTGGCAGGCCGTTCCACCCTCACAACCAAGATTTCTTTCCCTCAATTCGTCTGCAGCATTTTCTACCATATTTGCTATACCCAGGATCGAGATGGGTGACTGGGTAGGGTTTATGTCAGGCATTCTTGACGCAACTCTGGGCCATTGAGGCAATTCTGAATTATAAAGTATACCTATGGCTTGTTCTCGTGAATAACCTTTTTTCAACAATAGATCAAAGGCATCAATTCCTTCATCGTTAATTTTTGCTTGAGCCAAAAATGCGTCAAAGGATAAAAGATTGTCTGCCATCCATTTATTAGAGATTTCTATTGCTTTAATTCGCAACTCTGGACTTACAAGTACTCCGATGCGACCAATAACAGTATTCGCGAGTTTTTGGTGTGCAGTCAATCTAAATTTATATGATAGACCTAAAAAGAGATCTTGTTTTATAGATGCTCTATCTATACCCGAAGCTAATTTGGCAAATATTTCATCGCTAGCCTTTGAATTTGCTAAAGTTAAGAGTTGTGAAGATAAAGATTTGACAACGATGTCCTCCAGATTGCTATCATTAGAATGGATTAGTTCATCTGTGAACTCATGACCCGAGACAAAGGCATTCGTACGACCCAAAAGTATCACATTAATTTTATGTCGCTCTTCGTGAGTTAATGTATCTAAAAGCTCTGCTTCTGAATAGTTATGTGAATAATTTAATCCAATTACTAAATTTGATATTTCAGGAACTAAAACTTTTCCAAATGATATTCCTTTGGTATTCCTAGCTACCGTTATATTCGATTCATCGACGATGGTAGAAATGCGTTCCCCTTCAAATTGATCCATAATTGCCCAATCTTTCTGACTGTAGACTTTGATTGCAATCCCGAGTGGGCGATACTCAACCTCGATTTTCCCTTCGGGCTCAAACCCGAATAGTTTTTTGACTAGATCTTTCTCTGTTAACGAACTAAGGTGGATAATATTTATTTGTTGCCTATTTTTGATAAAAGTATCTATTACTTCATCAAATCTATCTAATTCCTCTTTGGTAAATCCAAAATCTTTATATTTCCCGATAATGGCTAAAAATTCACCTTTCGTTTCCATGGTTGAGGCCGCCAAAACCAGCTCTTGATAGAGTTCTCCAAATCCACCTAGTTTATAAATCAATTTCTGCTTATACACAGAAAGCATTTGTTTACGCTCTGAAAGTGGGGCGGTTGACATTGAAATTTTGTCCAATTCTTTTAGTGCATCAAATTCTTCACCTGGTTTTATAGGTACACCACCTTGGGCATTGGCAATGAAGCTATCTAGATTGGGAATATGTTTTTGCCAGACATCTAGAGTATTGCCTCGAGTTTTTAAATCTTGACGCAAAGCCTGGGCTGCTTGAGTGACATCAGCCCGGCCTTGAGCTTTTAGATAAGCTTCATATTGAGCCAGTAAAAAATCAGTATTGTCGGGATTGGTTAGATATGTTTGGGGAGAGACTCTGAGTTTCCCATTTTGAACTCTATAAACCGTGACACTGTTGTTATTTAATGTGACTGTAACGATAGTATCCTCTTGTAATAGTAAATCAATGATTTGTCCCAATTGGGAATTTAGTCCACTGGTTGGGTAAGTAAATAATAATATTGGTTTTCCCTTAGGTTGAACAACAACAGTTTGCCAATCTTTAGGAAACGCGGTTGAGAGAGTCTCTTTGGCGATTATCGCCATACGGAAAGCCATCCATTTGTCTGTAAATTGGTGAGTTGTGGTTGTGGGGGTAAAAGGCATTATGGCAAAGATTAATTTTAGAGAAGCTTCTAATGATCTTCCACCTCGGGCGGCAGTGCCCGATCCTCGCACTATTCCCCAAAGATCAGTTACTGAAAGATGGGCGGCAAGAGATGGAGTAAGATCAAGACCAGTTTGAGCAAGATTTTTGGGGTTTATAAATCTTAGAATGTTTCCAAGATGTCTTTTCGCACTCAATAGTTCGTTTGGCTCCAAAGACTGTGTCAACATATCCAATTCTTTTTCCCAACCCTGCCAAGGTACCTCACGGTAGTTAACTCTACTTCCTGGGAACAACCGCGTTAAGTTTTCCAACTTTATTTTGTCTGTTTTGGGACTGGGAAGCGGTATGACTGAATCAGTAAACCCCCCGCCAGTTCCGTCTTGATGATCTAATTTAACCCACTGACCCATCACGTTTTTAATATATTTTCCAACCACCGTATTGTTTTCGCTTAAAATCGTAATTTCCGAGCCAATTGGCAAGTCTAGTGTTTGTTTAATAATATCTTGATCTATTACTCCAATATGGGTGGTTGGGCTTGGATTGTCGGGTGTGGTTATTTGATAGCTATAATTTGTTGGTTGAGAAAATATTTCTAATTCTGTGGGTAGTCTGCGGATAGTCTTGGGGAGTTCTCCTGTTACCATTGGCCGTGTAATATTATAATCCGAGTATTTGTGCATTCGGGTATCAAATTGTCCGGAGCCAAAGGTTTTGTCATATAGTTCACGAACGCCCCCAATATTATCCGCGGTCTGGGCAGACTTAAAGGCAGAACGAAAGGCATCAATACCAATCTTTTGATATAAATCAGTAACCAAGTTGTGAAACTCCAAAGCTCCCAAACCATATCCACGGTTGACAGAGAATTCAACAAAGTTTGCTTGAGGCTTAAGAAGTTGTGGAACCAACCAAGAATACCATTCGGTCATCGCCTCTACGAAGGTGTAATCATTACCATTTGTCGTATTATTATATCTTGTGTATGCTAAGGGATATGTTCTAAATTGATCAATGTGGGTAGCTTCATGCCATCTAGTTTGAAAGATTTGAGATCTACTAGCTGTGGATCCTGATGTATTATTTTGCCGTATTTCAGGATGACCAGGCAATACAAAGCCTAGGGTGTATCCCGGACTAGAAAGCTGAGTAGTAGCGTTACCTATCGTAGTTGAATTACGCGGTACAAATGGTTCGTATTCCATTCCAAGAACTCTAAAAATAGATTCGGTTTTCTTATATAATCCTGACATTTCATGGTCAATGACAGTATCAGAAGAAGCCACAAAAGCATAATAATTTCCTCTTACCGGATCTGTTCCGGAATCGTCAAATAATGAGTCGGTGATTATTTCTGCCTGATGAACTTGAATAGCGGCATATCTAGCAGCTAGATAATATTTTTCCTGTGGTGTGAGATCGGCAAGCTCTTTTTTGTAATGCATCCTTGCCCGGTTTTCAAAATAGGGAACAAATGTTTGATCTTCCATAATTGAATTGGCTACAGAATTAAGTTCACCATTAGGAGCATAATCTCTACCAAAATCGGTAGATATTAAACCCATTACCTGATTATTAGTTTGGTCAGTTAATTCGGCAGGAGAACGAATCATTCCGTTTACCTTCGGAATGTAAATAGGATATTCGATTTCGTTTATGGTCCGTAATTCTTTTCGTGCGGCATCTTCTAGCCAGAGGGGTAATTGTAAATTGGCTATCACTTCTTCTGCAATTTGCCACTGGTAAGCGTAATTAAAATCTTGTGGAGTCAACAATCTTATTTCTCCTTCAGGTGCCGTAGTATCTATCGGCGTACGTAGTGAAGTTCCAGAGGTTGGTTCCCACCTTGAAAGCTCTTGATTTAGTAGGGACTGCGCGAGGGCAAGTTTATTTGCCGATAATTTTGGCGGCCAGTTGAATTTTAGCCAATTGCGGTTGGGTTGATTGTCAACTCTGATGCTGTCCGGACCGGAGGTATATAGTTTGACAGGATCGCCGGTAGCGGCGGTGACTAATATTCCTTCCGGGGTAATTTTGGTATTTCCAAAATATAATCCATCATCTCTTTTTTCAAGAGTTCCCAAATCTAATAATTTCGGGTTTGAAATATTAAAGGTTCCGCAGGGAGCCTTGGGCCCGGCAGCGGAAACGCTGGGCACAAACCAATCAAAAATATTTGTTATACTTATTGTGTGTGGAGGGTAAACTCCCGAAGAGGGGGCGTCTCCTGATAAGCGACTGGGTCCGGTGAGAGCCGGACTGGAGTGCAAGTCTCCTGCCCTCCGCATAATTTTACTTGACAAATTGTCATTCTTTGTGATAGTATCAAGATACTTATCAGGAGACGGAGATAGCATCTCCTTTACCCAATACAAAGAGCCATCTGCAAGGGTGGTTTTTTGTTGGGTTTGATCATATCCCAGCGCGCAGGGCAGATTTTCGAGGGTTTGGGAAAGGGGGGATTTTTCTCCAGATAAAAATGTGTTGGTGGAAGATTTATTTTTCTTTAGGTCTCTTTCTAAATCGTGACGTATGGAGTTTAGGGTGTCTAGTCCATAAAGGAGGCTTTTGGGAGTTCTCCATGAGTTTTTTACTACCTCTACCCACAACTTTCCACCCAGTTTGACCATTTGCAGTGCCAACATTATTCTTTCTTTGCCTAACGGGACGGAAACTATTTTACTGGTGATATTTGTAATTGCAAACATACCATCTCTTGCTCCGTTCGCAAAGTCGTAAATATCTTCGACATCTTTCCATACAGAATTAGAGTGAGATTGGCGTACTAAAAGGTCAGACAAGTAGTTCTTACTTATTATTGATCCGTAATACTGTTTGAGGAACCTGTCAAGCCCTGACCATTCCCATGGATTTTCGACTTGAGACTCTCGCATTTTATGTTCGAATATCTCTGCCGGTGATGCGGTTGGTTTTATTCCTCTCGAAAGTGGTAATCTACCCATTTTCAAGATTTCTTGAATAGTTACGTATTGCAGAGGTGACTCGATATATCTACTGACGGTTAGGTTAGGAATTGCATCAATGATGGGTTTGAGCGGGTGGTCAGTTCTAAGGTTCGTTCTTACATATTCTAGGTCTACATTCCAGTCGTTTCTTATGGCATTAGTTACTACAAATTTATAATCGTGCTTATTTGACATGATATCGGTTATGATCTGCTCCATTGTTACTCGATCTATGATGCCAGAGGCTAACATGGCATTTGTGGCTTCACTTAAATTTTCGTTTTTAACTTCTTTTACAATCGATCCTTTTCCAAGCTCAATTTTTCCTACAACATAAACGTCATCTAGGTTGTACCCCACAACATTTCTGGAGATATTTTCGAAGGGAATTAAGACTATGTATCTTTTGTCTGCCCAATATCCCATACCATGAGAAGTCACTGGATAAGAGAGTGATCCGTGGATAGTAGTTCTGTATTTGCCCGCGATTGCCCCGTCACCATTTTTGAAAACTTCATACCTAGGTACAAGACTCCCGTTTTCTGGGAGAAAATCAGTTAAGTGCACATAAACTAGTTTGGATGATACTTGCCAAACACTTCGGGGAATTGTTGTATTGTCCAGGTATTTTAAAATGGAAGTGTCTATGGCGGGGGTTCCACTCAATAGTTTTTCTACTAGTACGGGGGGTAACCCTCCCTTGTTTATTAGATATTTGTCTGCCGACTCCTGATTGGGTGTGGTTTTCTTCAACGGCCAGGGCCAGTTCTGGATGCCATTTTTAATATCTGTCCAGGCCTTGCCCCAATTAAGAGGATTGTAAATATTGTCCGCGGCGGCGGCCAGGCGGTTGGCAAATTGCTGGAAAGCGGGGGAGGGAATCAGAGGAGCGATGGCGTCGCGCAAGATGTATGGCGTGGCCAACAAACCCAAAGGAGCTAAAATGGGGTTTGCTATCAGCCCTCCAATTGGGGCCAGAAGGATGGGGAGGGGGGGAGATTTTTCTCCTAAAAAGTTTACAAAATTCCCACTAGAGTCATAGACTGGCGTTTTAGCAACACCATTTTGTATAACAATGTCTGGTTTATAGATATTGATGGCGTTGACAAGTTGTTCTGGGGATGGAGAAATATAATATTGTTCTCCATTCGGTAAATTTCCCATTCTGAAAGTAAGAACTACCACGCTATAATCTTCTGTATAGGTCACCACAAATTCAGGAACTTTATTATTACCTAGATATTCTTTACCCGTAGCTGCAAAATAAGCTGACTGATGATCTCCTCGTAATGTCGAGTAAGTGTTGGCGCCTATTGTTACTCCTCCTTCAGATAAATAATCTGGTTGAATAAATTTATTGAAAAATTTGCTCCACCCACCCATGGTCCCCAGACTATTATCGTTGATAATAAGAGCCATCTCCTTTCTGACCGTAAGTAATTTAGGCTCTCGATTTTCGTAAGGGGCTTTATTAACATTTACTTGGTAATAGTTTTGGTGCGGATCTTCTCCCGTTAGAGTTTGTGGTGGAAGTTTTTGTCCAGTACCATTAACGACAGTATTAAACAATGATAATTGGGTATTTGCCAATTCGGTGGCCTTTTCTGGTAAAATCCTCGCCTCGTAAAATATCCTCATCACTGCGATCGCATAAGCTGAAGATACGGCTTCGGTGGTTGTATATATCTTTTCTCCGTTAGGCAAGGTAAACGGGGTTCCGAAATTTGGGCTTTTGTCTTCAATAGCATGCCCCGCCTCATGAATGAGTGTCTTAATAAATTCTATGTCACTTAGATTTTTATCAATAGTTATCCTGACTCTAAGGCCTTCTGTCTCTTCTAAAACACTTCTAATCCTTGTCCCTTTAACAAATATTTGGCCATTAATAACAACATCTTCTTCCAAGAAATATTGGGCACCGTTTATGCTGATATTTGGTTTATTGGGATCATACCAGGAATGTTTTCCATTAAGTTTTTCTGCAGAAAGATCCTGAATTTCTATGTCAATAGAACCCAGCTTCTTTACTTCTTCCACTATCCGTGACTTTATTAATGACAAATTTTGGGATTCGCTTACAATTCTCTTTATGCTTGATAATAAAGTTTGGTTTGGGAGAGTTTTTATAAAAGATTCTATATCTGTCGGAAGATATCTAGTATTTCCCGAATTGGGTTGATAAGATGTTCTTGATGATCCCTCTGTAACTACAGGAGGGTTAGTGGGGATCGAGTAAGTGGGTGGAATTTGGGTCGTGGCTACCATACCCACCATCATCGTTCCCAACGCACCAATTACTGCAGTAGGACCGATTATTGGAACAAGGACTAATCCCAATGCTCCTACCAAGATAATCTTTTTTGATGTAGACAGCTGATCAATTGTATCAAAGGATCTGGAGGCGACTAATCCCCGGTTATTCCAATACCAATTAATCTGGGAAATGAATTGGGGATTGGTGGCCAGAAGGTGGGCAATGGGGGGGAACCAAGGTGAGATGGCACCGGTGATACTATCCAACAAGGTATTTTGAACAACCGGGAGCATGAGGATGGGGAGGGAAGATTGATTAAGTGATTGTGCTGTGAGTTGCTTGATCAGAATAGTTTTTTGGGAGGATAGCGAAGGACTAGTATTGATAATATATATCGCCTCGTCGAGAGTAAAAATTTTTTGATCTATAAGAGAATTAATTCGATTAAAAGCCCGTGGATCGTTTCGGATATTTACATTAAGAAGGGCGTCTCCCTTAGAACTGTTGATGGCATTGATTACAGCAGTTCTTTTTTGGGTCTGATTTAGAGGGATTGATAATTGACCCAATAAGACATCTTCCGTATACGGGGTACCCAGTCGACTTCGCGCTTCTAAAATAATCGAGAAATCAGCAGACAGAGACCTTTCAAAATTTCCATCGGGGTAAATTGTAATTTTGTACTCTCGTGATTCATTTGGACCAAACCTAGAATTCAGTTCAACTCCGTCACCGGTAATATCATATAATCGATTTCCGATATAAATTTTGTCACCAATTTTCAAAGTATATGATCCGTCTTTAGCGGTGGTTCCGGGTCTGAATACGGCCACACCAATTGTTTCAGTCGGTGGAACAATAGTTTTTGTTTGATGGAGTTCGACACGGTTTGAGAGAGGTGAATTAGGTACAAGAACCAAATAAGTATCAGAATCAATTTGGGTTTTTTGATTTGGATCGAGAAAGTTGGTTGTTGGTTGGTTTCCTTGGATTTCGCTAGTGATGGAGATGTCGTCTCCAAAGTTGGTTACAGTTAATTTTATTCCTGCTATTTCGGTCTCGGCAATGGGATCAGTTTGATAGGATTGATTGTTTTCGTTATAAAAATACGAAATTCCGTCGATAATAATTTGTCCTCCGTTTGGCAATGATAATAATTGAGCCATAAGATGTTCCTGATTGCTGTCATCAATTACAGCCCCATCGCCACCGTAGATAATTTTTACTACTGAATCAGGTTTTATTTCTGGTAATCCAGAGTTTTTATTTGAAGAAGTTGATGATGATTTAGGTGCAGATGGGATTAAAGAAGCCTCGATAGCTAATTTTTTAGTATTTATTTGGGCAAGAAGTAGAGTTTTTATTTGAGTATTAGTACTTTCAGGTTTGGCAAATTCACTTTCAATTCTTATGATTAAACTAGATATATCCTCTGAAGACTTTGCTTTTAACAGATCACTCATTTGATTCTTAACAAAAACTGCACAGGGACTACAGCCATTGGGGTTTGCAGTAATAGCAGCCAAAAGTTCATTAACTTGTTTACCGTTGGCACCCAATCTAAAAGCTGAAAATCCAATAGTTATCTTATCTATTAACCCCACCTTTTGGGCTATGACCGGTGGGGTGGTAACTGGAGCGACTGTTGATCCATTTGATCTAGCTGATCGGGCAACTTGGGAAATCCAATTTACAGAGTCGGAGATAATCCCAAGTACTCCTGCGCCAATAGCTCTTGGTAACGCTGATATGGCCGATATATTTCTACCCAAATTTGACAATACTGGTGAAGTATCAACCGGAGCTGAAGTGGTTTCGGAAATAGTACCAGTCGGGACGGACGGTGGAACAGGGGGTGGGGGATTGGAATTATCTGTTCCTGATTTTGGTTTGGTTGTACCTGCAGATGGGGGAGTGACAGGAGTCACAACTATTGGTTCTACTGCCGAGGCAACGGGATTTTGGGGTGGTTCAACTAAATCTTCTTGATATTTCCGAGTGATATTAGCAATCCCATTTTCATAGGCGGCTTGAGCATCTGTAATTTCCGATTCATCTTTCGCACTATTCAGATCTGAAGTGAATTTCTCGTATAAAGACTTTTTATCGGCTTCATATTTAGCTGAAAGTTGGTCTATTAATTCACCAGGAGTGGAGAGGGAGGCTGTAGCTTGGGCTAATGTTGCCGCTGTTTGCTCAGCTTTCTTGGCCGCTTCGGCAAAAGCCGGATCGCCGGTTTGTTTTGCCGCTTCAGCAAAGGCAGTTTTGCGTTCTTCTAGTTTAGCGACTACGTCAGCTA
>CAYITQ010000011.1:0-14213 GCA_964366335.1 uncultured Gammaproteobacteria bacterium | reverse complement strand
TTTGGTCACTATGAGCGGTCTGGTCAATCAGAATCCCAGGCATTAAGAGAGGCCAATCAATATGCCAGAGCCAACAAGCTGGGAATATATGGACCCGAGTGCTATCAGCCAGATCCACCGGATCCCAAGTGTGTGATTAAGGGTAATTATGACCGGGACAAATACAAATGGGTTTATTTGCTGCCCACATGTCCATATTACAACAAGACAATTATCGAAAAATTTAAGGGTGAAAGATATTTTTGTTCTGAATTAGAAGCCCAAAAAGCTGGTTTTACCAAGGCAGCTTTTTGTAAGTAATAATTAGCTAGTTCGTAAAGAGAGGTGGCCGTCAACAAGATCGTAGATTTTGGAGACGGTGTTTTGGACCAGTTCCAAGTCGTGGCTGACTAAAATCAGAGTTCCGGTATAAGACTTGAGAAAGTTTTCCAGAGCCAGGACAGTTTTTAGATCCAAATGATTAGTGGGTTCATCCAAAATAAGAATATCGGGATTTAGTGAAAAGAATTTAGCCAATTGGAGTCTGGATTTTTGGCCACCGCTTAAGAATTTGACAGGGGACTTTATTTGATTTTCATCAAACTTGAATCTCTTGAGATAGCCAATAGCATCATAATAAAAAGTGCCTTTTGTTTTTTGAATTTCATCTATTAATGTTGCGTTTTCATCCAGAGCTTCCAGGTGTTGTTGGTTGTAGAAACCCAATTTTAATTCGGCGCCTATATGAATAGTACCGGAATTCTGTTGAAGCTTACCCACCAATATATTCAGAAGTGTAGATTTACCGGAGCCATTGGGGGCTAGAATGGCAATCTTCTCTCCACAAAACAAATGCAAATTTAGATTATTGAGTACTTGTTTTTTGCCGTAAGATTTATTCAAGTCTTTAATATGTATTGCGGATTTCCGTTTTGGTTGATCAGCCAGTTTGATATTTAGATGAAGTGATTTTTCCTTGACTGGTTTTTCTATCATCTCCGATTCATATTTATTATAGCGATGGACGGCATTGCTAAGGAGACTGGGGGATGCGCCTTCATTTCTAAATCGTGTCACCAGTTCTGCTAGCCTCTTTCTTTCTTTTTCCTGAGTTTCCCAGAGGTGTTGGCGCGCTTGCCGTTCACCTTCATAAATTTCCCGGAATTTTTCATAGCCATAATCATAGGCCCGTAAAGATTTTTCCTCCATATGCCAGATGTGATCTGTGGTTTCACGCAAAAATTTACGGTCATGACTAATGATAATAGCAATTCCCGGAAAATCACGGACGAGATCCGAAAACCACTCGCGGTGCTCAATGTCCAGATGATTATCGGGTTCGTCTAGAAGTAGCACGTCATATCCACCATAGAATAATTGAGCCAGCTTGATTATTTTTTTCTCACCCCCCGAGACACTATCTATTTCATCGTCAATCTCTTGGGGAAGATAGCCAATTTGGGAGTCATGGTTCCACAGGATGTTGCCTGTAATTACTGGTTCGTCGCCGGATAGCATTTTTAACAAAGTTGATTTGCCACATCCATTGTCACCAATTAGGCCAATCTTGGCAGGTCCAGCCAAACTAATATTAATATTCTCAAACAACACTTGGTTAAACGTTTTTGAAAGATTTGAGATTTTGATACTTAGGGCCATAATGTAGATGATTTTATACCAAGCCCATGAACGACACTTTCAAAGACATCGTATTCGGATAATTTTTCAATTCCAAATCTTGCTCCGAGCATTTCCCGGACGCGCGGTATGAGAGACGATCCGCCGGTCATAACCACTTTATCTATATCTGTTACTTTTACACCCGAGACTTTTAGACTTTCATCAAGACAGTCTTCAATCTTGATGAGTAGTGGATACATGATTTCCTGGAGATCAAGACGGGTAAATATTTCGCTAATATTTATCGATTGCTGTTTAAACGAAAAAATCTCACTATCTGAAAATGAGAGCTGTCTTTTTACCTTGTCAATTTCTTCGTACAAAGCAAAACCCAAGTTATAAAGGACCAAGTCTTCCAGATGTTTCATCGAGAGTTTGTCATCGGTCTGTTGTCTCAGTCGTTCCAGAGTTTCCAGAAAATCCTGAGTTTTCAAAAGTGACAGAGAATACCAGTTTTGCAAAGCATTGACAATAAACTTAGGTAAATGTTGCTGGTGCAAGCCAAACTTGGAAATACCTCCAAAATATTTGAGGAGTTTGTCTTGGAATATATGAATGTCGATTAGGTCTCCGCCAATACCCACACCAGTTACTCCCAAGATTTTTCCAGATGGGAAAGATACGATAGAAATATCCAAGGTCCCTCCACCGAAATCAAAGACCAGGACGATCTCATTTTTTGTCGAAGTAACTCCATAGCTTAACCCAGCTCCAATCGGTTCCAGTTCAAATTCAATATTGGCAAAGCCGGCTTTTAGTGCCACATTTCTCATTCTGTCCATGGCCAATTTTTCATTGGTTTTACCTACATAGCGGACAGGTCGGCCAAGCACCACATTTTTGATATCTTCTCCTACTATTTTATCGGCGCGCGATTTCATTTCTCCCAAGATAATGCCCAGCAAATCTTCGAGTGTATGGTGTTCTCCAAACAAATCTGTTCCAGAAAAATCTGATGTCAAAAGTGATTTCAAGCCTTGAATTAACCTTCCCCGGTTTCCGCTTTCAATCATAATTATCTGGGGTACCCATTGCATACCAGCAAAACCACTCATGGTTAAAGGTTTTGGCACCAAAATCATTTTCCCAGTATTTTTTTCGATTAATTTTAGCGGTTCCCCTTGGTTGACATCGTCGAGATAGGCATCAATGGCCATCTTACCCACCAGTTTGCCTTTTTGGGGATGGACATAAATGACTGAGCGGATGATTTTTGCACCATCGGTTTCAATTGGCAGGGCACGTACAGACCTCCCATCAAAATAGGATACAAGCGAATTGGTGCTCCCAAAATCAATTCCGTATGATCTCATAGTCTTCAATACGCCTCTCGGCGTATTGCCACTTTACCACATCTGTCAAATCAAATCATTAGAATGTTTATTAACACAATAATATTACGATCGTAGAAATAATGTGTTAATATATTTGTATATGGGAAGAAACAAAATTGTTGTAGCCAAAAAGCGCGCAACTACCAAGCAAGTCCTAAAATATGTCTTCGATAATTTGCAGATATTGTTTCCGCAAACCAAGAAAAATCTGATGAAACTCAAATATTCAAATATTCCAGATTGGGAAGATTATTTACCAGCATCTGTTTATTTGGCTGCAGACACTCTTAAGCGCCGAGGTTTTATAGAGAAAATCAGCACACCAGATGGGATCCTGGTCAAAATTACGGATCAAGGGAAGAAACAAATATTAAAATATGATTTACTTAAATTAACACCCCCTAAAACCAAATGGGATGGCCAGTGGCGGCTGGTATTTTTTGACATTGCCGAGATTGACCGGAAAAAACGCGACCAATTGCGTATTTATTTGCGAAATCTTGGGATGGAACAAATGCAGGAGAGTGTCTTTGTCAGTCCATATGATGTTTTTGACCAAGTTTGCTATTTGCGTGAAGTTCTGGATGTTCCTCATGGAGTAAAGTTAGCCAAATTGTCCTGGATTGAAAATCAAGACGAGCTCAAGCAGATCTTTGACATAGGTTAATTATATTAACACACGATAATTACGGTCGTAGAAATATTGTGTTAATATTTTGTTTGTGGGGGAGTATAATTTCTGGTATGGACATGATTAGTATTAAGGGAGCCAGAGAGCATAATTTAAAAAATATCTCCGTTGATATTCCCCGAAACAAACTTACCAGTATTGTGGGTGTTTCCGGATCTGGTAAATCGACTTTGGTTTTTGACATTATCTTTGCTGAGGGTCAAAGGCAGTATCTCGAATCTATGGGTACTTTTGCAGCCAGAAATATGCAACGAACGGAAAGACCGGATGTTGACGAAATAAAGGGACTGTCATCGACTGTCATGATCGAACAAAAGCAGATTGGAAAGAGTGCCCGGTCGACGGTTGGCACCGTCACAGAAATTTATACTTATTTAAGGTTATTGTTTTCGCGGGTCGGTTCAATAAAAAATTTGAGTGCGGGTCATTTTTCGTTTAATAATGCATTTGGGGCCTGTAAATTATGTAAAGGTTTGGGAGTCGAAATTACAGTTGATCCAAGCTCTGTAGTTGACTTTACAAAATCCTTAAACGAGGGAGCAGTCTATGAGACCACCTTTAAGCCCAGTGGTAGATATTTCAATATTCTCCAGACTACTGGCCGATTAGATTTTGATCAGCCTATCAAAGATTATTCGAAGGCTGATTTGGATTTTCTTTTATATTCACCCCAGATTAAATTAAAAAATGATAAGCAGGGATTTGTGCAATCGTATAGTTGGGAGGGATTGATTACTCACATAATTAGACAATCAAAGGACTTAAGGGGTATTTCAAGGACTAAAGCCAAAAAAAGTAAAAAGACTTGGATAATAAAATCGTGCGGATTGTGTAACGGGTCAAGACTTAATGAAAGTGCTAGTTCCTCGGTAATAGACGGAAAGAATATTGGTTATTACGCAAATCTTCCACTTACTAATTTAATTAATGAATTAAAAAAAATAGATTCACCTGTCGCCGAGCTAATTGTTACTCGAATGCTGGAATTAATTCAAGGAGTTATCGATGTGGGGATAGGCTATTTATCGTTAAATCGATCAGTCGAAACTCTATCAGGTGGTGAAGCTCAGCGGATTAAGCTTGCTCGCGAATTGGGGAGTGATTTGATAGAGTTGATTTATATTTTAGACGAACCTACTGCAGGACTTCATCCCAAAGATGTTTCTAATATGATCAAGACCCTAAAAGGTCTGAGAGACTCCCAAAACACCGTCATTATTGTTGAGCACGATCCTTCTGTAATATTAGAATCAGATCACATAATCGAAATCGGTCCCAAAGCTGGTAAATATGGGGGAGAATTGATATTTTCTGGAACTCCTCAAGAGATTCTTAAAAGTTCTACCTCTATTACCGGAAAGTATTTATCGAAAAAGAATGTATTGATGGGTTCTAAACAATATCGAAAACCAACAGGATTTCTAAACATTGAACATGCGAACTTACATAATCTCAAAGATTTGTCGGTACGCATTCCCAAGGGTGTTTTTGTAGCGGTTACCGGAGTATCAGGTTCGGGAAAAAGTTCTTTGATCAATGATGTCTTTGTAAAAGAATATTATGACCAGGTAATTTTTGTAGATCAATCACAAGTTGGGGGAATGGTCAGAGGATATATAGCTACTTATTCTGGAGCATTTGATTACATAAGAGAGGTCTTTGCCAAAGAAAATAAAGTAAACAAGAATCTCTTTAGCTCAAATAGTAAAGGGGCATGTCCTGATTGCAGGGGCTTGGGTTTTGAAACCATAAATATGCATTTTATGGCCGATGTAAAAATGATCTGTGAAACCTGTGAAGGCAAAAAGTATACATCTGAAGTTTTGTCTTTTAGATACAAAGGTAAGAATATACATGAGATTTTGGAAATGACTTCAGAAGAAGCGGCAATATTTTTTGAAGATGAACAGATTAAAAAGCGGCTGGAAATGCTGACCGAAGTAGGTTTGGGCTATCTAAGTCTAGGACAAACATTGGATACTCTGTCGGGAGGTGAATCCCAAAGATTAAAATTGGCAAGCAGTCTTCATAAAAAAGGAGAGTTTTATGTTTTAGATGAGCCAACTTCGGGATTACATCCATCAGACATAGAAAAACTTTTAAAGCTCTTAAACCGACTGGTGGACAATGGCAATTCAGTCTTAGTAATAGAACATAATTTGGATGTAATCAGAAACGCCGATTGGATAATCGACCTTGGTCCCGACGGCGGTGAAAAAGGTGGGCAAGTTGTGGCACAAGGTACGCCGGAAGATGTCGCAAAAGTTGCCAATTCCTATACAGGCCAATATTTATGCTAAAATAATTTTATGTCAGTGATTTCGGTTAACAAGCTTCAGAAATTTTATAAGGTTCATCAGAAAGAGCCGGGATTAGCGGGATCTATAAGGTCTCTGTTTAAGCGTAAATATTATGATGTTAAGGCAGTGGATGGTGTTAGCTTTGAAATAAATGAAGGAGAGCTAGTAGGTTTTATTGGTCCAAATGGCGCCGGCAAGACAACGACACTTAAAGTTTTGTCTGGTTTGTTGTACCCGACGGCCGGTGATGTTTCAGTCTTAGGCTATACTCCCTGGGACAGAAAACCAGCTTTTCAAAAGCAATTTTCTCTGGTTATGGGCCAAAAAAATCAGCTCTGGTGGGATCTGCCTGCCATTGAGTCATTTATATTAAACAAAGAAATTTATGAAGTACCCGATGCCCAATATAAACAGACTTTGGATGAATTAGTTGACCTTTTGGATGTTTCCGATGTCCTGAAGGTTCAAGTCAGAAAATTATCTTTGGGTCAACGAATGAAGATGGAGCTAATTGCAGCCCTTATTCACTCGCCCAAGATTTTATTTTTGGATGAACCCACGATTGGTTTGGATGTTGTCATGCAAAAGAAAATGCGTGATTTTATTAGGCAATATAATCAGAAATTCAATGCCACCATAATTCTCACTTCCCACTATATGGACGATGTCAAAGAACTTTGTCAGAGAGTAATTGTCATTGACAAGGGTCATGTCCTGTTTGATGGAGCTCTTGATGAAATTATCAAGAAATTTGCCAATCATAAACTTCTGACTGTGGTTTTTAGTAAAGAAGTGACAGAAAAGGAATTGAAAAAGATTGGCACGATCAAGGAATTTGAATTTCCCAGAGCTGTCATTTCTGTCAAGAGAGCCACGGCTTCGACGGCAGCAGCCGAGCTCCTCCAGAATTTTCCGGTGGAGGATATAAATATAGAGGAACCCAAGATTGAGGATATCATCCGTGAAGTCTTTACGGGTAAAGACCTGGCATAATGAAAAAGTATCTCACCGTCTTTCAGCTTTCTTTCCAAAACGAATTTACCTATAGATTAAACTTTATTCTTTGGCGTGTACGCAACATATTGCGGATCTTGATGGTATTTTTCCTTTGGAATAGTGTCTTCTCCGGGAGAGAAACGGCGTTTGGCTATACTCGACCGGAAATGATGGCATATGTATTTTCAGTTTTGTTTATAAATACTTTTGTAATGTCAGCTCCTTCAAATGACAATGTGGGTAGTCAAATAAGCAATGGCGATTTGAGTAATTTTTTGGTTAAACCAATTAATTATCTTCACTATTGGCTAACCCGTGATTGGGCAAGCAAATTACTAAACATATTATTTGCCACAGGAGAAATATTTACTTTATATATTATTTTTCGTCCAGAAATATTATTTACAAACACCACAACCTTCTTATTTAGTGGAATTCTTGTAACTATCATAGCTGCCTTCATATATTTTTATTTGACGAAAATAGTTATTTCAGTAGCATTTTGGGCTCCAGAACAACCTTGGGGATTAATGTTTGTTTTTTTAGTTTTATATGAAATATTATCAGGAGGCATATTTCCGCTTGATGTATTACCATTGAATATCTATTCAATCTTAAAATTTACCCCCTTTCCATATTTAGTGTATTTTCCAATAAAATTATTAGTTGGTAATGCGACTTACCCTGAAATTGTTAATATTTTCATTGGTTCTTTCTCCTGGCTAATTCTGTCAAAATGGATATCAATAAAATTATGGAAGAACGGGTTAAAGGTCTATTCAGCTTCAGGTAATTGATATGAAAGAGATAAAATTAATCTATCGGTACTTTTCAAATTCTCTACAACAAGCGATATTCAATATTCCAATCTTTTCCATATTCTTGGTGAGTAAAGTTATCAGAGTCGCTCTTTTTGCTGTATTTATATACTTTATGCTATCTGGATTATCCAACATTGGAGGATACTCAAGAGATCAGATGATTATATTCTATTTAATATTTAATCTTATAGATACTTCAGCTCAATTATTGTTTAGAGAAGTGTATCGTTTTCGCCCATTACTTATATCCGGAGGATTTGACATGGTATTGGTCAAGCCTTTCAATCCTTTAATCCGAGTAATGGTTGGTGGACCAGACTTTATCGACTTCGCCATGTTAATAATTCTATTATCAACAATAAGTTATTATATTGTGTTCGTCACAAAGATTGAAATCTTGTCTTTTATTCCATTTCTATTATTGATAGTTAATTCACTAATTATTGCGGCAGCCTTTCATATTTTCGTACTGGCAATTGGAATACTGACATTATCTGTGGATCATTTGGTAATGATTTATCGTGATTTGACAGCTCTTGCTAGAATTCCAATTGATGTATATACTCAACCAGTAAGATCATTGTTAACATTCATAATACCTATTGGAATAATGTTTACTTTTCCAGCCAAAGCTCTATTTGGCCTTCTTAATTGGCAATTGATTTTGACCTCATTTGTATTTGGACTAGTCTCTCTGTTTTTATCACTCAAGTTTTGGAACTATTCGCTCAAGTATTATCAAAGTGCCAGCAGCTAAATCAACCATTATATTGGTTAGCTAGATTGTCTAGCCAACTGGTAAATCTGTCAATCAGTTCCCCAGTTTTTCTGAATGGATATTTAATCACCCCAACCGCAATTTGACAAAGGAGCTCCCCAAATTGTGCTTCCGCTCTCTCTTTCTCAATTTGATCACGCAATCTATCAGTTGCTACTAGCATTTCAGGACTCGTCACATGATTATTACTGTCAACCATAGTAAAATTATATCATGACTAAGCCAAAAGTGCTCATTATCTGTGGGCCGACGGCTACCGGGAAGACGAAGATGGCGCTTGCCTTGGCCGAAGAATTCAATGGGGAATTAATCTCGGCGGATTCGAGACAAGTTTATATCGGTAATGATTTAGAAACAGGCAAAGATAAGGATATTATTGGTAATATAAAAATTTGGTTGTTGGATGTAGTAAAGGCAGACGAAGACTTTAGTGTCTCTCAGTGGCGAAAATTGGCACATGAGGCAATAAAGGATATTCTCTCCAGAGATAAATTACCAATCGTGGTTGGTGGATCAGGATTATATATCAAGGCCTTGGTCCAAAATTTACCCGATGTAGATATCCCCCAGGATGAAAAGTTGAGAAATAGTAACAAATCAGTTTCTGAACTGTTTGATTATTTGAAGAGTATAGATTTAGCAAAAGCCGAATCTTTAAATAATTCAGATAGAAATAATCCCAGAAGATTAGTTCGGGCGATAGAAATAGCGCAGTGTCCCTCTCCTAAATTAGGAGAGGGATTAAGGGTGAGGTATCTGCAAATAGGCCTGACAGCACCCAAACAATATTTGGAAGAAAAAATACGAAAGAGAGTAATAAAGCGAGGACTTGACCCGTCATTTGTCCAAAAAGAAATAAATATTATGAAGAAACAGTTGGTTTGGTTCAAAAAGCAACCGGATATTGTCTGGTTTGATATAATGGAACCATGCCTAGAAAAATTGAAATCTCTTATAAAACCATAATCTTTGTTGCCGCCCTATGGATTTTTTTGTGGTTTGTCTATTCCATCCGTGATTTGTTGGTCATGGTATTTTTCTCCTTCGTCATAATGTTTGCCATCAATCCCTTAGTAGATACTCTCCAAAAGATCCGTCTCCCCCGCAGCTTATCAATCGGACTGATATTTATTTTGCTGTGGGTAGTGGTGGGCTTAGCAGTTGCCGGATTGGTACCCCCTTTGGTTGAACAAACGGGTAATTTGATAGCCCGCTTACCTAACGCGGTTGCCAAAATAGAGATTCTCAATTCTCATCAGCAGGAAATCACCCAGCAATTGATTTCTCAAATTTCGAGTTTGCCTCAAAATGTTTTTAAAATCACTCTCGATTTATTTGGAAATATTATTAATGTAATAACCACATTGGTGATATCATTTTATTTATTAGTGGAACGAAAAAATTTCAGCAAACAATTGGGTTTGTTGTTTGGTGAGGACAAATCCCGGTGGATGTCAGACATTCTGAATAGAATCGAACGAAATCTGGGAGGATGGCTGAGAGGTGAGTTGGTGTTAATGTTTTCGGTTGGAGTTATGACTTATCTCGGATTATTATTGTTGGGCGTGGAAAGCGCCTTATCTCTGGCCATTTTAGCCGGAGTCTTGGAAATAATTCCCAACCTAGGACCGATTATCTCGTCAATTCCATCGATACTCGTGGCTTTGACTGTCAGTCCGGCCTTAGCTTTGGGAACAGCGGCACTTTATTGGCTGGTCCAATTAATTGAAAACAATTTTCTTGTTCCCAAAGTCATGAGTTCAGCGGTGGGTGTTAATCCGGTAGTGGTAATTTTGGGTTTAATGACGGGATTTAGGCTAAATGGTCCGCTGGGTGCAGTTATGGCAATCCCTGTCATTATAATATTAAAAATATTACTCTCAGACTTGTATAAATCTAGGGTATAATATCAGGGCCTGGAGGATGGTGACTAGGGATGCGCCGAATGGTGCGTTCAGGAAAATCCAGACGGCCGGTAGCAGGGTGCCCCGCCGATGAGGCGGGGGCGGGTAACCGCCAGATAGTGCCACAGAGACTACGACTCACCCCGATGCAAATCGAGGAAGAGGGTGAAAAGAGGAAAACCTCCCCGCCGCAACCTCCGAAATTCAGTGGGCAGCTACCCCTGATACTGATAAAGCTTGAGGGCGTAAGATAGATTAGTCACGAAAAACAGAATCTGGCTTACACTCCTCCAGGCATTTATGTATAATAATGTTATGACCATTTCACCACAGCTATTTTCAGATAGGGGAGCATTTCAGGGATTGATTTCTTTGATTTTCGGAGTGTTGGTCTTAATGTTTCCCAAGTTGTTAAATTATTTGATCGCGTTTTATTTTGTCATTACCGGATTATCGGCCATATTGCCATATCTTCGATAGTACTGCCCAACCACCTCTTCCCATCCAATAGTACAATCCTCCCATCAGGCCCAGCATAATAATAGTCACGATAATTGTTTGAAACAAATCTTTATGTAATTGGTTAATCGGGAGCTTTTGAACCGGAGCATAAAAACTGGATCCTCGTTTAGTTGCCATGTCTAGTATAGTATCATAAAATGAATACCATGTCATTAACATTGTTGTTTATTGGGACATCTTGGCTGATATTTCTTACCGTGTGGCTAATTTTCATATCCAGACGGAAGAATAAATCTCAAGCTACCGGAGGATTAGCTTTATGGAGTTGGAGCCTGGTTAAGTTTAATCCGTTTGCCGAAGTCGGCGGAGAACACAGTTTTGTGATAACATTATTAGACGGGACAAAAAGTGGAGTTATATTGACTGGTTTGCACGGCCGGGGGTTGACCCGCTTTTATGTCAAACAAGTAGAGAATGGTAAACCGGATCAGAAATTATCTGACGAGGAAACCGAGGGCTTGAAAAAGGCTTTAGTCAAATTATGATAAATAAAAAATTAGTTTATTATTTACTCTTCGCCCTGGGATTGTTTGTCGTGTCGACGGGATTGACTTATGGTCTAGTCCGGATTCTAAATAGAAAACCGCAAAGTATGGTTTCACCCGAAGGAAAGGGAGTAGTCAATACAGTGGCAACCAAAGCCAAAAAACAAAAATATGATGCTCCTTTAACATCCGCCTGTCCGTTAAACGGGCAAATGTATCCTGTTTCATATGAAGATATCTGGAAAACCCGCAGACCCCTGGCCGTCATGATTGAAAATCATCTGGATTCCAGGCCCTTGTCAGGACTTTCTTATGCCGATGTGGTCTATGAAGCAGTAGCTGAGGGTGGAATCACCCGGCAAATGGGTTTATTTTTGTGTGATATTGCAGGTCAGAATATTACTTTAGCTCCTGTACGCAGTGCCAGAATATACTATACCAAAATCGTTACCGAATATGATGCTCTTTATAATCATGTCGGTGGAGCAGGTAATTGTGATGATCCGACGGTCGACGAGCGGGCCAAGGCCTTGTGTTTTATCAGACGCAATAAGATAAAAGATATGGATCAATTTGGTCTGGATTTCAAGGCTTGTCATAGATTGACGAATAGGTTGGACCGTGAGGTAGCCTATGAACATACCATGGGCTGTTTTACCGAGGAATTGTATAAAGTGGCAGTTAAACGCGATTGGCAAAATGACGGTGAGTGGGGAAAGACATATGTTTCCTGGAAGTTCAAAGATCCGGCAACCGACTCAGGTTTAGTTTCCGATATCAGTTTTGACTTTTGGAAAAGTAAAACTGATTATTCCGTAGCTTGGAAGTACGATAAAACAAATAATGGTTATTCCAGAATTAATGGCGGGATTGTGGTAACGGACCTCAATACCGACGACCCGATTATGGCCAAAAATGTGGTTATTCAATTTGTCCGTGAGACAGGACCCCTAGATGAGCATCTGCATATGGATTATCAGGTGATAGGTACCGGCAAAGCAATTGTTTTCCAGGACGGCAAAGCCATTTTGGGGACCTGGTCCAGAGCCACTCAAGGGGCCAGAACGAAATTTATGAGCGAAGGAAAAGAGATAGTCTTTAACAAAGGCCAGATATGGATTGAGCTAGTTCCGGATGGAAATATAGTTGAGTATAATAAGTGATTTATTCTACTTCTTCGTTGAAAATGAAAATAGTGTCCAAATTACCGAAGTTGCGACAAGAGTCCCAATGACTAGATTAAATAACCACAAATATCCACCATCAATCATTCTTCCCGCGATCATAGCTGCCACTACATAGGGAACCTTTGTAAATAACGCGATAGTGGAAAGGGAAGTAGCTCTATATTTAGAAGGCAATTCTCGATTCACAACGACTGATACCCAAGGACTAGCCAGGTTTCCGGATAGAGCGATGGCCAGCATTACTAGAAATCCGTAATATCCAAGAGGAATGGTTGCGAATAAAAACCCAACTGCAAGCACACTTGTTAAGAGAACTAACCCTGTTACATCACTTAATTTGTCTCTCATCTTGGGAATCAGTCCCACGGCTATAGCGCCCGTGACACCAAAAATTGCCCCAATTACTGCCTGCCCGGTGGCAAAAAAGCCAAAATGAATGGCTATAGCCGGTTTAACTAAACCGTAACTATAAAGGTAAGATATTCCCAATAAAGCAAACATTATAGGAATATAGGGGCGTAAGTAAGGAGTAACCAGTTGCTTTGCTCCTTCTGCCATTTGTCTAAAGTAGTTTCTGAATGAAAATTTCTCTGTATCTATGGAGGGTTCCTTTAGCCAAAATGAAGCAATAAACCCAAACAAATACGCAAATCCCCACGCATAATGAGGCAATCTAAAGTTGTATTTGTACATTGCCGCACCCAAAAGAATAGCAACAACTGTCGTTACGATTCCTATCACACCGCTTGCCGAAATAACTTTTTCATACTGGTCATCTTTCTTTTTCTCTTTAAGTGAGTCATAGGCCATAGCCTCTGCGGATCCCGAGTAAAAAGCCCACCCCGCTTGAGTAATTAAGAACCCTATAAATATAGGCAGGGTGCTATTGGCTGAAGCAATTAGCATGACGCCAATAAATCCCAAGATACATGAGGCCAAGATAGTTTTCTTTCTGCCCATAAGATCGGAGATAGCTCCTGTGGGGACCTCCATGATTAACCCAAAGGCGAACGCCAAAGCATCTACTACTCCTAGACGCCCGTATGTCATAAATCTGGTCCAGAAAAAGATCCAGTTTCCGGCAATAAACCAGCTATTGTTAACTAGAGTTAAAAAATAAAAAAGAGCAATATTTTTATTGCCAATTTCTGGTAGTCTCATCAATTTAATTGTAACTGATTTAAAGCCTATTCGCTATCTTTGGATGGAAATATAGTTGAGTATAATAAGTGACTGTTTACATAAGTTGTCCGATGTATTATAGTCCGACTTATGCTAGATGATCTCCTTGTCAGTAAAACCCGGATTAAATTATTAGAAATATTTTTATCCGATCCCACCCAGATGTATCATGTCCGGGATTTGGTCAGAAGAGCTCAAGAAGAGATTAATGCAGTTAGGCGGGAACTATTGCGCATGGAAAGGGCCGGGATTGTCAAAAAAGAAGCCCGGGGAAACAGACTCTATTATTGGTTTCGCAAAGATTATCCTCTATATCAGGATTTGTTGTCCATAATTTCTAAAACAACCGGGTTG
>CAYITQ010000010.1:10698-17977 GCA_964366335.1 uncultured Gammaproteobacteria bacterium | reverse complement strand
GATGTCGAGCTGGAGCACCGTGAGCAGATTGATCCCCTGTATTATATTAAATATGGACCGTTTGTCTTAGCTACTGTCCGCCCCGAAACCAAATTTGGCGATACTGCCGTGGCAGTTCATCCCAAAGACAAACGCTATACAAAATACATCGGCCAGGAAATTGAAGTTGAAGGTCTGCTGGGAAAATTCAAATTAAAAGTCATTGCCGATGATGCCATTGACATGAATTTTGGTACCGGGGTTATTAAAGTCACCCCAGGTCACGATCCTCTGGATTGGGAAATTGGTCAGAGACATAATTTGGAAGTCAAGTCGGTAATTGATTTTGATGGCAAATTAACTGATATCGCTGGGCCGTATGCTGGAATGAAAGTAATAGAGGCTAGAAAGAAAGTGGTAGAAGATTTGCAAGCTCGAGGTTTGATTGAAAAGACCAACGAGAATTATTCGCATGCAGTTACCGTCTGCGAACGCTGCAACAGTATTATTGAGCCATTGGTTTCTAGGCAATGGTTTATAAAAATAAAAAGCCTGGCTGATCCGGCCATTAAGGCTGTCCGAAATAGAGAGGTAAAGATAACTCCTAAAAAATATGAATCAATGTATTTCAATTGGATGGAAAATATTCGTGACTGGCCAATTAGTAGGCAAATTTGGTGGGGACACCAGTTACCAATGTGGTATGGAAAAAAGTCGCAAGTGACAGAGCAACAAGTGACAGAGTGGGAGAAATTGAAAAACGGAGACACTAGAGCTAGGACAGATGTATTAGAAAATCCCGTAATTTCAATAAAAATGCCAGTGGACGACGAATTTATCCAGGACCCGGATACTTTTGACACTTGGTTTTCATCAGGCCAATGGCCGGTAAACACTCTGGCCGATGACAAAAATTTTTATCCCACTACAGTGATGAATACGGCCTATGAAATATTATTATTGTGGGTGGCTCGGATGATCATGTTTGGTATTTACCTGACGGGAAAAGTGCCATTTGAAACCGCTTTGATAAACGGAGTCTTACGCGATGAGACTGGGGCCAAGATGAGCAAATCAAAAGGCAATGGGGTTAATCCAAATGAAGCAGTCGCAAAATATGGTGCCGACGCGGTCCGCATGGCTCTGGTCTGCGGCCGGGACAACGGAAACGACCTTCTGATTTCCAAAAATCAAATGGAACAGCGGATCAAAGGCTATAGAAATTTCTCTAATAAGCTTTGGAATATAGCCAGGTTCGTAGAATCGGCAAGTCTCAAAGCCCAAATTCCAAACCCCAAAATAAATATCGACGACAAAGCAATCTTGGCAAAGCTAAATACATTAGTAAAAGAAGTGACAATTCATTTAGATAAATATCAATTCGGCTTGGCTACAGAAAAATTATATGCCTTTGTCTGGCACGAGTTTGCCGATATTTATATTGAAAAAACCAAGGACCGAAAAGAAGAGGCCTACCCTACCCTACTACATGTTTTGATCATAAATTTAAAATTATTACACCCGTTTATGCCGTTTGTGACTGAGGCAATCTGGGACGAAATAAAGAGTTTACGAAAATTTCCGGAACAATTATTGATTTCTGCCTCTTGGCCAAAATGAAAAAGGTCCGTTTGCTGATTATATTTCTTTGTCTGGTGGCAATATTACCAAGCCTTAATTTTTTTATAAATCAACAACAGACAAAAATCCAACAACAAAAACAAAACGATATAAATGAAGAAATTAAATATTGGGAAAAAATAATTGAAGAGTCGCCTACCTACCGCGACGCTTATGTCCAACTGGCTATTGGCTACATGCAATTGGGGATTAAGCCGAAGGCGCAGGAGTTTCTACAACGGGCACTGGAGGTTGATCCGAACTGGCCGGTACCTCTGGGACTACAGGAACTTCTTCCTTAACTTCTTCTTTAGCCATGTGCTCTATTTTGGCAACAATTTGCTCAGGGTCTGTTAAGACCTTCACTTTAGCAGACACCTTGACATCTCTGACCACAATTGCCTGATTAACTTCAACCAAGACCGACGCATCTATCTCAAAACTTTCCGGCATGTCCGTAGGCAGGGCTTCCACCTCTATTTCACGAAGTTGCTGAACCAGAATACCTAGTTTCTCTTTTTCCGCTGGGGACTCGCCCACCATTTTTATGGGAACGGAAGCGGTCACTTTCTCATGCAAATCAACCTGATGGAAGTCCACATGAAGAATGGTGTCGGAAACGGCATGTAAAGTTACCTGGCGGATTAATACGGGGCGTTCTTCTTTTTCGCCTTCAATTTGTAAATACACCAAGGCCGACTCCCCCACCTGAGAATGCAGTTTACCAAAAACCTTTGCCTCTATCTGGAGGTTAACCGTTTTGGTTTTTTTGCCATAAACCACAGCCGGAATCAATCCTTGTTTTCGAAGCGATTTGACCTTTCTGCCCAAAATTTTGCGGAGATCGGCTTTTAAGGTATGTTTAATCATGTTTCAAAAAGTCTGCACTCATTTTAAATGGCTTGCTAATATCCCCATTATAGCGCAGAAGTCCTGCCGCAGCAACAGCCGCCGGTTTCGCAGTCTGAGCGAGCCAAGTGGGCGGATATCGAAGCGTCACCCCCAGAGATCCGGTTCCTAAGCCAGGTTGGTTGGGAATATTTAGGGTGTAAGTAAACCTGCTAATTTCTGGTAACTTTCTGGAAAAATTTATCCCGGCGGTGACTTCCTGACTGGCTGGAATATTTACCATAATTCCTACTTCGATAAATTCAGATGTTGATGTGGTCCGGATACTTTCCGGTCCCAACGGCTTATTGTTTACGACGATACGATTGATGCTAACGTCGCTCGGTAAATAAAATCTCAGATAATTTTTATAATTGCCTGTTGGCCAGGTATTCCCCGGAGCTTTGTTTGTAAACACCGTACTTAGACTAATCTCGGCGATTGAACCGGACAATGACACATCCACCAGCGTTTTTTGATCGACAGAACTGTTGGCCTTGTTGATTCCCACATTGCTGCTAACCATATAAATACTGTCGGGCGCGAGATTACCACTCCAACCGGTAGCTACAATGTTTGGAAGTGCAGTCTCTCCAACCGGAGAAATCATCAATTGTTTTGTCTCCAGACCATCCAGAACTACCGACCCCAATTGGCCCAGTTTGTCAGGAGACATTGCCTGAAGCTTCGTCAATACGGCTCCAAAAACATCCAGATAAAAATTCCTTGTGGCTGGGTCGGCTGATGATTTGGATAGCCCAAGGGTCAGAAAATTACCGGCATTTATTTCCCGGGGTTCACCACTAACATTAACCGGTCCCGTAATTTCTAATACTTTCGCTAATGTCCGGGTATTTAACCCCACCACAATATCTGTGGACTTGTGGAGTTGTTTCTCGATAAACCAAGCAGTTTGGCGGGCCGTCTTTGGAAAATCCGGATCCCAATTGCTATCCCGTAAATACCAGGCCTGCTCACCCGTTGCTATTTGCAAATCTTCCGGCGGAGTTACAGTTCCCTTGAGAAGACCGTCGGCAGTCAAGGCCGTCAGCAATTGGACATTTTCTATTTTACCGGCCGAGACCATCAACAGAGCTACTCCCTCAATAAAACCACCCGTGGGTCTGAGTTCAAAAGCGTCCTGGATTAAAATTAAATAATTAACGCTTTTGGTTGTTCCCATCAGGACTCCGGCATCAGCTGTCACGTATTTGAGCCGTGTCAGAAGTTCTCTTGCGCCTGCAAGTAAAATTCGGGTCGGCTCATCGGTGACTTCTATCTGAACCTGGGCAATCCGTTCCCTAGCATAAGACAATTCTCCAGAAAAATTTTCTAAGTCTTCGCTCCGGCCGGATAACAACCGCCCGCCCAGCTCCCCCACTTTGGCCAAATCGAAATATAATTTGGCAATTTTTGTAGATGAACCGAGGGTCATCGCTCCTTTGGCACATTTCTGACTCTGAACCCAGCTACCTTTTTGCAGTGATCGTAGACTGCAAGCCAAGAGTTTCTTCCCGGCCATCCGCCAGCCGAATATTCCCATGGGGATAATTCCGATAAGTATCAAAACAATTATTAATCTTTTTGGAACCGGTACTTTAATTTTTGGTTTATCAATTATTTCTTCCGCCGGTGCTTTTTTTAGTTTTTGCAGATGAGTTCGGTGAACAAATTTTTTGATTACTTCGTCCGCCGCATCGGACAATAAATCTTTTTCGCCTAGCTCGACCAATTCGTAGTTGACAGAAAATAATTTGTGAAACTGTGAAACTAATGAAACGGCCACTTCTTTTAGAGATGTATTTTGGGTAGGTAAAACTAAGATGAATTTAGCTTTATGTTTGAGACACAAATCCAATAACTGATGCAAGATAGAAGTATGGTAAAGCGTCTCCGCAAAGGATGGCGGATCAAATCCTGCCAAGTGAATGACAACATCAAACGGTTCTTCGTTTATAAGATTGGGTGAGGGGTTTTGACAGGAAGTAATTTCAAATTTTTTTAAGTCTTTCAATTTATTTTCTATTTCCCTCCCCAACGGAAGACCTACGCGGGTGATTAAAACCCGAATATTTTTTGAAAAATTTTCTAATGTGAAAAGCTTACTCATTTTCGTATTCACCGTCTAAAGTTTTATTAACTAGAGCATCAGCATCGCGATTTTGTTCTCTGGGAACATGAACAAAATCAATTTTTAATTTATAATTTTTAATTTTATCGTGTAATATTTTTAATTTCGGATCTTTAATCTTGTATTCCCCTCTCATTTGCTTTACCACCAGTAACGAATCAAGATAAAAAGTTACTGAGCAATGAGCAATGAGCAATGAGCAATATTCAGCCGCTTTTAACACCCCTTGATATTCCGCTTGGTTGTTTGTAGAAATTCCCAAATAAAACCCTTGTTTATAAATTAGATTTTCGCCGTCATAGACGACAAAAGCACAAGCGCTAGGACCCGGGTTTCCCCGCGCTCCGCCGTCGGTAAAGATCCGATAACTTGTCATGTGGATATTTTACCGCAATTGCGGCAAAAAGCGAAAACAATAACTGCATCTGAGGATTGGTCCACCAGTAATGATCACTCATTGCGGTAATGAATATAACCGCAAGCATAATTTTTAATTTATAATTTTCCTGCCCGCAGATGCTTTCAGCATCAGTTGAATGCAGGCGGGTAATTTTTAATAAATGATTAAATGACAAAATGATTAAATATCCAAATAGCGGAAATCCCAACTCTGCTAAAGCGAGTAGAGGAATGTTGTGAACCGGCTGAAAACCGTAGTCTTGTGTCAGGCGAACGAAGTTACCAAGGCCGGTGCCAAAGAGGGGATAGTTGCGGATAATATTTATTGATGATTTAAATAACTCTGTCCGGCCAATCCAGGAATCGGGTGATCCGGGGATTAAAATAGGCAATAGTAGAAGAGGCAATAGGGAATAGTTCCGTTTTATAAAAATTACGGCAGCAATTGCGGCAAATATTGCCGTGCGGGAAAATGTAAATATTGTCGCGGTAAGCGCAATGGCCATCGGCCAGCCACCCGTAAATACTCCTACCACTACCAGCCAGCCACCGAGAACATTGGGATGCGAAAATGTAGCATAAGGTCGTAGTATTAAATCACCAAAAAAGACCTTGGCTATGTTGGGGGTAAAAATATTAAAACTTCTTTCTCCCAAAAAATACCACAAGCCACCCGCAGATCCTTGTTTAATAAATTGTAACCACGCCAAAAAACACGTCCAAACGATTGAAAATTTTAAACCCTGCGCCCTGCGCCCTGCGCCCTGCGCCCTGAGATATGTAAACAGCCAATAATATTCTAATATTCGCAGCCATTTGAAGATAGAAGTAAGGGGGGAGAGAGAGAAGAAGATATTTAGGACGATAAGTACAATAGCGATTAACGGAACTTTAATTTTAAAATGATTAAATGCCCAAATGACGGCAATGATTAAATCTGTAAAATAAAGAGTGGGGGAGAGATAGTCTACTCTAATTCCGTTAACCAAGGCCCAATCGGGCCAGAAATGAAATCCCAATTGGGACGGCAAGAGCAAAAGTAATAAAAAAATCATACCTTGGGAGAAATGATGACGCTCCGCTCACGGCCAACGCCTGAGGAAGCTGTCGAGACTTGTGGGTGCTCGGCCAGATAGACATGAACGACACGCCGCTCGGAGGCTGGCATGGGTGGAAGAATATAAGCTTGGTTCGTTTCCAAGACTTTTTCAACCGTGGAATCCGCTAGGGTTTTCAAGCTTTGCTCGCGGCGTTGTCTGTAATCATTGACATCAACCGTCAGATTTATCCATTCCCCTAAGGCCTGATGCAAGTGTTGGCCTAAAAATAGTTGTAAGCCGGAAAGAGTGTTGCCGTGATAACCGATTAACAGTGCCGGGTTGTCAGTTTCTAATACAATTAGATAGCGATCGGCCCCTGCGTCAAAACTTACCTTGGGTTTTAAATTATCCGCAAATCCCATTTGGGCCAAAAAGTTTGTGGTGGTGTCTATGACTGTTTGGGTTTTATCCATATGTATTTTATCCAAGGAGTAAGCCCGCCCCAACCGGTGGCATAATATTGCTGAATCCCGGAAACCAAGGAAAAAACAAACCAATACAGGACCAACCCCGCCGGGAATTGATAACCAAAGACTATGGTCATCAAAGGAAACATATAGATCATTTGTTCTTGGGAAGAAGCCATAATATCGTCAGGATCTGCTTTGATAGTTTTTTCCGCCATCATCATCTTGGAAGACAAAAACTGAATGACGGCAGAGAGTAAAACCATTACTCCGGGTAGACCGAAGCTAATTCCGGGGATATGAATCAAATCGGGCTTAAGCAGGTTAATGCCATAGAACCAGGTAGAGAGGGTTGTGTTGATCGGCAACTGGTTAAACGAATAGAGTTTTGATATGACATCGGCTATTGGAGAATTTAAGACTAAATTAAAAGCGTTGAAAAGTGCAATCAGAACCACTATTTGTAAAATCTGCGGTAGACACCCGGAGGCGGGATTAATCCCATTCTTTTTGTAAAGCTCAGCTTGAGCAGTCATCAATTCCTGCTTCTTGTCTTTGAATTCTATTTTTAACTTAGCCAGCTCGGGAGCCAGTTCCTGCTGTTTCTTCATGGCCTTCATACTGTTCCAGACCATTGGGGTCATAACTGCACGAAGTCCCACGGTGAGCATGATAACAGCCCAACCAAAATTTCCGGTCAATTTGTAAAACCAAATCAACAGGTTTAAGAGGGGATAAAATAGTGCTGTGTTCCA
>CAYITQ010000010.1:0-10598 GCA_964366335.1 uncultured Gammaproteobacteria bacterium | reverse complement strand
CAAGGATACCATATTTTTCAATCGCTGAATAGGTGTAATCGCTACAGCGGGGCTGGAAACGACATGAAGTATGCAAGCTAGTTGGGAATTTCTGATACAGTTTTATTAATCTCAACACCAATCTCTTCATTGGTCAATTTTAACATTGACTGTTTGGGGAAAATTATGATGTCAAAATTGCCGCAAATTTTTTCAACAGTTTTATAAATATCTCTACGTAGTCTGTTGCGGGTGACGGCCGACTTAGAAAGTTTTGTAGAAGTGACAATGGCAAAACGGTTAAAGTCTAGGTTATTTGATAAAACTTTAATCCAAAAGAAATTGTTTCGAAGGGTTTTGCCATTATTGTTTGCTATCAAAAAGTTTACTCGAGACAGTCGTCTTATTTTGGGAAGCATGGCTATTTACTACTGGAAGTAACCGACAATTTTTTGCGGCCGGTAAGCCTGCGGCGCTTCATGACATCACGGCCGTGTTTCGTTGCATTTCTCTGCATAAAGCCGTGCTTTCGCAGACGTTTAAGTTTTTTTGGTTGCCAAGGTCTTTTAACCATATTATTTTTGTCTATATAAAATAACTGCCAAAACTATCCCCACGACCAAAACCGAAATCATAATAATTACACTAATCTGCAAGTCCTGGTTCATTTTTTCTTTTTAATGTGCATCATGGCAAAGATAACAATAATAATCGCCGCCAAACCCACCATGGTAAATCCTGTGTTTATTGCAATAATTGTATTAATATTATTCATATTTAGCCAAGAATACAGCAAGATGCAGGCAAAGTAAAGACCAGGCAAACCAAGTTATGGATATTAATATTCTATTATAAACTTCAATATTGACGATTGACCACTGACCAATCACAACTCCCAACATCAAACCTTTTGAGATATCTCCCAAAAATCCTGATAATATTTTTATTTGCGACTTCTTAAACGATTTCATTTCTGTATTTTAACACATTTTGCCACTTGACTGATTGTGGATAAGTGGTGTAAATGAAAGATGTATGGACAGACAAAAATTATGGTCGGCAGTTTTAGAAAATTTCAAACTTTCGGTCTCGGAAGGAAATTTCAATACCTACTTCAAATCAACTCAGCTATTAAACACTTCAGGGGCTGGGGGTAGATTGGTCTGTGAAGTCGGAATAAACAACGCGTTAATCAAAGATATTTTGGATCGGAGATACTATGGCCAAATTATTGCAGAACTCGAAAGGTTGACCGGCAACAAGTGTGAACTATCCTTTGTCATTAGGAGTCAGGAGCTAGGAGCTAGTAATAAAACCGTAAAAGCCTTACCTTTGTTTGAAGAAAAAAATAATATAAATAGTGATGTTTATAAAAAAACAGGATTAAGACCGGATTTTACATTTGACAATTATGCGGTCTCTGGGAGTAACCAAATGGCCTTTGCTGCGGCCACAGCCGTAGCCAAAAACCCCGGAACTTCTTATAACCCACTCTTTATATATGGTGGAGTGGGGGTAGGTAAGACCCATCTGATGCAAGGTATCGGCAATGTCTTGTTGGGACGGGGAGAAAATGCCCAATTATTTTGTGCCAGCGAAGAATTTACCAATGAGCTCGTAGAAGCCATCCGCACCAAATCTACCAACAATGTCCGGGCTAAATACCGGCGGGTGAAGCTTTTGATGATTGACGATGTCCAATTTATCGCCGGTAAACCAACGGTTCAAGAAGAATTTTTTCATACTTTCAATGCTATCCAAAAGGCCGGGGGTCAAATTGTCATGACTTCAGACAAACCCCCTCAGGAAATTCTCAAACTGGAAGACCGGCTCAAGAGCCGCTTTGGTGCCGGCATGATTGTAGATGTGGGGGCACCTGACTTTGAGCTCCGGAGTGCTATTTTGTTAATTAAAGCCAAAAATAGGGGAATGGAACTGGATCCTGAAATCTCTCAGCTGGCGGCCGAGCATATTGAAGGTATCCGTGAGTTGGAGGGTTTTTTGATGCAACTAAAATCCAAAACCGAGGTCTCGGGTCTTTTGAAACCCAACCTGGAAATTGCCTCGGAAATACTCAAGCTCCATCACGCAAAAGTGAGAAATAATCATGTCATTACTCCCCATGAAATTATAAATACGGTGGGAGAGTTTTTTAATGTCGGAGTCCAACAAATAAAAGGTGATCGTCGGTCTGCTCATATTGTCAGACCGCGACAAATATTGATGTATCTGTTACGTTTTGACGCCAAACTTCCGACTGAAGAGATAGGCCGGTTGTTGGGCGGGCGTGATCACACGACGGTTATGCACGGCTCAGAAAAAATGCAGTTATTGCTGGACACTGATACCAAACTTCAATCTGATATCCACACCCTAAAGATCAGATTGGGGATAGGGGGTGCATAAACACAATTTTTAATTTTTAATTTTTAATTTTTAATTAGTTACGAATTATTATAAACAGTTGTACACAGGGTTATACACAACTGGTCGAGGCTGTTGTCCACAAAAAGAAAACCCAAAACCCAAATTCAGTTCTTGCTTTTTTCCCACTTATCCTCTATATCTACTACTAAGACTACTAGTTTATCTGGATAAAAAAACAACTCTATGCACATCCATATCCTCCAAGAAAATTTGTCCAAAGGACTAACTCTGGTCTCCAGACATACTTCAAATAAGGGTCAATTACCAATACTGGCAAATGTTTTGATAAGTGCACAGACAGAGGGGGTGACTTTGCTCGCGACCAATCTGGAAATGGGTATAAGAGTAAATATCGGTGGTAAAACTGAAAAACCCGGCCAAATTACTGTCCCGGCCAAAAACCTGACGGAATTTATATCTTCGCTTCCGGTTGAAACTGTGGAACTTAGGTCGGAAGGAGAAAAACTGAAAATATCCTGTGGCAAGTCTAATGCCGTCTTTTCCACGACTGACGCTAAAGAGTTTCCCATAATACCGGTCCCTTCCGGCGGGCATCTGGAGATAGACAGCCATCTAATTAAACAAGTGGCATCTGAAGTTGCTTTTGCTTCGGCTACTGATGAATCCCGGCCGGTGTTGACAGGAGTAAGGTTTGAAAAACAAAATGAATATTTAGTAATTACCGCCACCGACGGATTTAGATTAAGTCGTAAAAACCTACTAGCTCCTAGCTCCTATCAACTAACGACAATCATTCTACCAGCCAGAACAATAATGGAATTAGCAAAGGTCGGGGACGAAGAAAAAATTTCAATGGAAGTGGTAAGCCAAAACAACCAGGTTATTTTTACCTCCGGTAAAACTCAAATTATTTCCCGGATTCTGGAAGGCAATTTTCCTGATGTCGATAAAATTATACCAAAAGAATTCAGAACGCAGGTGACAGTGGAAAGGGGAGAATTATTAAGAGCGGTCAGGGCGGCAGGGATATTCGCCCGTGATTCTAACAACATTGTTAAATTCGAAATTCGTCCCGCTGAGCGGGAGAAATTCGAAATTAAGGCATCAGGGGGACAGACGGGGGAGAGTGAAAGTCTTATGGACGCTGAAATTGACGGGGACGAGATCCAGATTTCATTTAATTATAAATATGTTCTGGATTTTTTAAATAGTGTAGGGGAGGAGAGAATTATTATGAAATTTAACGAATCCACCACCCCCGCGGTCTTTGTGCCGGAAAAAGACTCTTCTCTTGTTCACCTGATTATGCCAGTGAGAGTATAAAATTATTCCAAATACTCAACTTTAATAGTCAAAAGGTCAACTCCAATTTCTTTTAATTTATTTTTAATTTCTTCTTTAATTAATATTTTTTCTTTTGAAAGCAAACGGACTCTTATTAATTTTTTGTTGTAATCGTAAACAATTATATAGTTTGGGGTTTCTATTGGCAATTTTTGAAGGAAAGGTTGTTCTTTATATGCCTTTTCTATTGTGTTACTAAAAATCAAATCGTCTTTTGGCTGTTCATATGTTGTTTGATCCTTAACAATGTCTGGGATAACACTTTGTGGAGTTCTACCAGCCCGAGAAGAATAATAAAGAAAAACAACCGATAAAACAGAAGCTATTATTAATATAATAAACAAAGCTCGTTTTTTCATGGGTTTAGTTTACCAAATCCAATAACATTTAAACCAGGTAATCCTTGTATACTCCCATTAGAATCTACAGTATAGGAATGACTTTTTTGTGAAGCATTTGAATCCAAAGTACGAATATAATCTTGACCGACTTGGTATACAATTGCAGTATGGCCAGCATAATTGGGATTGTCTCTTGCTGTACTTAAAAAAATTGCATCGCCAGGAGCAACTCTTTTGAATACTTGAGAAGTGTTTGGGACAAACCTCCCCTGATTTATAAAAAACTCTTTCATCGCATTTGCCCCCAGAAGATTTACGCTTAGTGTTTGGCCCGCAGCCTTAAAAGCCTCAACGATTAGCCATGTACACCAAAATAAAGATTCCCCGCTCCCGATTGCACGATAATCTCCTTTACATTGTGGTGGGAAATTTGTCTCATAAACACAGTGGTTAGGAAATTTTTGATATTCTGAAAGATTAAATAGGTTAATATATTCGGGGTGTCTGTTCCAATAGCACCAAAATCCTTGTTTAAGATTACTGACAATATTGTATGCACGCTTGGCGACAGCATTGGTGGCCGTATCGGGAAAAGCAAGGGGGGAGGCAGTATCTGTACAAAAAACGTTTTCAGAGACAAATCCTATTTGACTATCAGATCCTGAAAATGGACTTGCGTTGGGAGGTACCACTAGGGCCGAGGTGTTGATGATAAAGAGCATTAGGGCAACGAGAATGGGGATAAACAGGAACACCACAAAGATAATAGCTAGAAAGCTGGTAAAAGACGCAATGGCGGCAGTCCCCACATGGCCAAGGGCCATATTTACCCGCATAGCGGTAGATGAAAGCGCGCTACCCGCTGAAGCCCCCGGAGAAGGAGTAATAAAATAGGTAATAATTCCGGCACCCAGACCAATCAAGGGGCCCATGACCAAAAATGTTCCGATGCCAACTACTGCCCCAAACAACAAATTCATCCCCACCCAGCGCTTGAAAGTTTTTTTAAGCCAAAGCATTAGTTGGCCCAGTCCGGACTTGTCAACCAAAAGCCAAAAGATTTTGTTTAACGGCCTAAGTAAATTTACCAATTTTTCTGCTTCCGGCCCCATGAATTTGGCAAAAACCGAAGCCATCCAATTTTGAAACTGGGCATATTGTAGATTATCTTTATCGGAAAAATGTTTATCCAAACCGGCATCTATTTTTTCCAAGTTTAGCCATTTATTGGCAAGCTCTGAAACATTTTCCAGCGAAAAATCATCTTTCAAACTAACTACATCAGATATAAAACCCTCAACTTCATGAGGTTGCGCTCCGGAGGATTTATTGGCCAGTTCTTGAGTAAGCTTAATTTCTTCCTGGGTAGAAACCTCAATTTGAAGTTCAACCTGATTAAAAAATTTATCTAACGGTGATTGCTCAATTAAAGATATGGCGCCGGGAGACAAATAAACCCCGTATTTTTTTGCATATTGAATAGCCATGGCTTTTAGAAATGCTTCAAATTGATTAAACTTCACAGGATCGGCAATTTTTTTACGGGCTTCGTGATACAAGGGAGTCAAAAGAGGAGAAGCAAACTTAAAAACCGCCATTGCTTGATTTACTACTTCTTCATCCTTAATATCACTTTTGGCAAAATCTTTTTTTAATGCTTCAGTTGTCGTCTGAGACTGAGAATAAACTCGTTGGGCATCAGAAATGACCCCCAAAATTTCAGTTGATTTTTCGTTAAAATTTCTAATTGCTTTTTGGGCTCCATCTTTTCCCACAATTTCTACTAAGGCGGCAGTAACTTCTGGAGTTACTTCAATCGCCGGAACAACGTCTCCCGCAAAACCCGCAATTGCCGTAGTCGTCACAACAACATCGCTTTTGGGAAGTTCTGTCTCTGTGGCGGTAAAATCTAAGATTGAGACATATTCATGGTTGGTCGTAAGTACACGGCCCAAAGTAGAAGTAACAACATAATTTACCAGTGCGTCCGGTTTCCGTTCGGTCAAGATATCAAGATTTTCCAAGACAGACACCACCTCTTGAATTGCTAATCTGGGATCGCTGTCAATTCTGGCGGTAGTCAAATCAACAAAAGTTCCAGCATCTTCTTTGGAAATTCCAAACCGGGAGCAAAAAGAAGCTATAAGTTTAATTCTTGCCTCAGAAAATGAAGGAATCTCACTATTTTTCATTTCAACTTCCTTCCGTCTTTTTTCTAAAGCAATTTCAGAAGCCTCCAACACTTCTTTGGAGGGCATATTTGATCCATTGAGTTTGTTTATCGTCTTCCCCAATTTTTTTAAAAATTCTTTTAATTCTTCTTTGGTGATAATACGAAGATCGATGTCTGACAAATCTATATCTAAATCAGCCGAATAATAAAAATCTTTGCAAATCAAGAGAATTTTACGCAGATCGGTTTCGTCTTTCTCGTTCCAACGTCCTTCACCGTCGTAATACTTTTGTTTCCTGTAGAGTAATTCACGCAACCACACGACCATTTGTATCTGGTAAGCTAAATCGGTGTTCATAAGTTATTTTTTTGACGATCTAATATTTCCTGGGGCTTGGTAGTTACCAATTTGTGTTCATCAGGAGAGGCCACGACCCGGACCGCCACATGATTGTTGCCGGCAAAAAACAAACCTTCGCCGATTTCGGCCGAAAGCAGGAGATGTTTTTCGCCCTCGGACAGATAAAAGACTTCGGCCACTTTGTCCACCGCTGCCGGAGACTGTTTCATCAAAAACTGAATTGAAGAATTGGTGACAATAGATTTGCCAAAATCGGTGTTCAGAAAATCTTCCACATCTTGGGTAATGGTTGTCAGTCCCAGGAAATATTTGCGGGCTCTCTTGGCAATACCATACAAAAATTCCGCCGAATCGGGCGAGCGCATCAGATACCAGGCTTCATCGACAATTAATAATCTTTTTTTAACTTCCCGGCGCAATTTGGTCCAAATGTGATCCAAGATTATAAAAATGGCGATGGGTTTTAAAGCGTCTTCCAAATCCCGGACCGAAAAAACTGTAAAGGGATTGGTAAATTGGACATTACTGGGCTGATCAATAATGCCCATAAAACTCCCCTTAACAAATTTTTCAATCCGGTCGGCCAGCGATCTAGACATAATATCTTCCATGCCAATCAGAGCCTTGTAAAGGTCTTCCATCAGGGGTGGAGTTTTCTTTTGGGTTTCAGGGTCTTGGGTAATCCCTTTCATCTTGTAGGTCATTACCAAGGCCCGGTCCAGAAGCGCTTCTTCGGAAGGGGATAGTTGGCCCATAATTACTTTAAATAGCGAATGCAATCCCAAAATCTTGAGATTAAGCTCGTTTTCATCGGAGTGTTCAGTCAAGTTGGATAAATCAAAGGGATTGATCCGGCAGGGAGAGTTGAAAGAAAAATTGACATACTCACCACCCACCGCTTCACATAAAGTTTTATATTCATTTTCCGGATCAATTATTATTATTTCCGTCCCAAACATCAGAGACCTTAATATTTCCAGCTTAACCATATATGAATTGTGAACAAACAATCCGCCTTCACCAGCCAGAAAAACTCCATTATCAACCTGTAAATCATAAACATATTTTTCGGTGTGTTTAATTCGTTCTATACTTACAATCGGATCCCAAAAGAGGTCTGAGTTTACCAGTTGTTTGAGTTCATAAAGTTTTTCTCTCGCATGGCGAATTTTTAGTTGGGTCGAGCGATACTGTTTACCGATAAATTTCGCCGCTTTAACCAAACTGGAGTATTTTGAATTTCCGGTTCTGTTTACGATAGAATTCCATAGAGATTTGTCATATTCTCCCAACGACACCCCCTGTTCTTTGAAAGATACATAGAGAGCTTCTGAGATTTGGGGGACAGTGACTTGATGACTGGTAATTGTTCTGTACAAAATTAAGGCATTTTGTGCCAACGGGGGATGAAGATACTGTTTCATAATCCTCCAAGATTGACCAAGCTGTTCCCAAAGTAAAGTGTTTAATCTTCGGCTTCTTTTCCCTATCTCAATTAGTTTGTTAATCGGAGGCAAGGATCTCAATAATTGAATGTGATTGTTCAACGAGTTTAGTTGAGAGATTCTTTCTTCACAAAGGTTTATTGCTACCAACAATTGATCGCGGGAGGGATTGTATTCTCCGTTTTTGATATCGATCAAAATTTGTGGGGTTTTTATTTCTGTGGATGGATAAAGGCAATTACACAGATACTTAAAAATAATAGACAATTCCGGAACAACATCAACATTGGTGTTCCCGGCGGGAAGAGACTCGATTAGAGTCTTGAGTTTTAAAATTTTAGTTTCAGTTAGAAATCCGATATTTTCGGAAAATTTTTCTAGCTGGTCCTTACCAGAAACGGAAACTTGATAATATGTATTTTTAGTTTGTTTTAAAGTGTTGGTTGCCGATTTTTGTTTTGGCTTGATTCTGGCAATAATGCCAAATCTCAAGAGTAGATAAGCTAAGTCGGAAGCTAAATCTTTGGATTTCGTTGTAGCACAAACCTGATGACCGTCAACCCCCCCATCGCCCTCATAATAAGCTTTCAAATATTGGGCGGCTTGTTCATTCGATAGAGAAAATATAATTGACGGCACTCTTTTTTCTCCAGATTTTCCCCCTGCACCAAGACTGATGATTTTTTGGGCAAAATCTTGACCAACAGCATATCCAATCTGTCTACCCCTTGAGTTAAGTGGGTGATATCTAATGTTCAAAACACTAAATGATTGTTCAATAATATTCAAAACATTTTTGTCGGTATTAAAAATACGAACGAATTTTGGATAAATTAATCCCTCGCTAGTGATTAATCCTAACAGTGTTAGTAATTCATGACTAAAATTTTGGGACATATTCGAATCGTGCACAAACCTAGGAAGAGGAAGCGATTCGCCTATCTTTACAGCTTCACTACGCATAACCCTAATTTTTCCTTGGCGCATAATTACTAAATTGTGATCGGCAGTAATGGTAATACTTCTGCCCGACTTAGTAGTAATGGTATAAAGATGATTTCTGGGTGAAAATTTCTTACGGGCTGCGATAGTGACATCTGACCATTGGCCCTTAAGGTTCTTGTCAAAAGTCCAAACTTTTAGTTTAGGGTCTACTACTCCTTCAATATCTTTCTCAATTGTTTGAGAACCATTTTTAGAAATAAGTCTTTCTATTAAATCTCCAACTTGCACAATTTCAGTTTTTGAATTATCATTAATTAGTACTTTTTCGGCTTTATATAGGCTTTTACCAGCGCCCGCTTTAGCGAAGACCACCGTATTCGCGTTCTCTAAAGTGAACCGGTCAAAAATTACCAAACTTCCGTTGTGCTCGTTGATTCCATACAAGATTCCCTCGTTGCTGGTCAGTTCAGACGAGGTAAAAGGAAAAGTCGTGGCCAGAGAAGTAGTGTCCATATTGCGGGTAACCCCAAGATGATCCATAGCAGAAGGCAAAGTAGTTTTAAATCCTTCTGCTTGCTGAAGCAGGGCAGTTGTTGTGGATATCAAAAGAGAACTTAAAGTACTGGCCACCTGCTTGCTGATCTGTTCCAGTTCTGCCGCACTTTTGGCAGGGATTGTCACATACAGAGAAAACTGAAAGAAGCGTTCTTCGCCTTTTACCAATTGTTGTTGGAGTAACAGTGCATCTTCAAGTTTTGCCTGAGTAGACGGATCTATGACCCGGCCCCGTTGCATATCGGTCGAAATCTCCGCTTCCATTTCGGCAATTTTGCGCCGGAGATCATCCAGAGTGGTCCGGCTCTCGACGGGGTAGATAAACATAGAGATTTTCAAAGAATGATCAAAATTAATGAGAGGAGACAACCAGTTGGCGGTCACAAACCGGGGATATCCGGAAACAAAGAGAGTGCGGTAAAACGACTCACCAATAATCAAAGTATTAAAATCTACATGAATTTTTTCGGGCGCAACAATATCTTTAATTTCTTTACATTCGGTCAATATTTTAGCTTTCGACTGGGGCGCTTTGTCAATTTCGGGTTCTTTGTAAAATATTTTTGGTATATTCATATTTGGTCGCGGTTGTATGACTCAAAAAATAACTGTTTTATTTCCGCCCCCGTCAACTGGCGGGCCCGTAGGCCGATTCGGGCAAACAATCTGATTAAGTGGTCTCTTTTTGGCGACAAGGATAATTCGGCTTTTTGAGCAATTTGGTCAATTGGCATATTTAATTTTGGTGTGGAGTTAATAAGGGTCTTTACTGCGCTACCAGCACCAAGTTCCAGACTGCTGAAAGGTATGACCACAAAAAACTTTTTGTCCAGGACATTTCCCTGGCGGACAATAGATTTTACAAAGCCCCGGTATTTGAGCATTTGATTTTTTATAAGAGGCGAGGTAATCTTTTCTAGATTAGTATCCAGATAGGCCAGATATTCAGATATATCCTTTTGTTTGCTGGAAATGACTATTTGAATAGAAAATGTCAGGGAATTGAGCAGTTGGGCATAAGCATAAATAGTGGCTTCCTGTTCCCGCTCGGACAACAAACCAAAATT
>CAYITQ010000009.1:10973-20430 GCA_964366335.1 uncultured Gammaproteobacteria bacterium | reverse complement strand
GCCTCGATTCATGGTAACAAGACTCAGGGGCAAAGATTAAGAGCGTTGTCCATGTTTAAACAAAATAGGTTGCAGGTCTTGGTCGCCACCGATGTGGCCGCCCGGGGACTGGATATAGACAATGTCTCACATGTCATCAATTTTGATGAACCGGAAGATTACACGGCCTATGTTCACCGCATTGGCCGGACCGGCCGGGCGGACAAAATGGGAAAGGCCTTAACGTTTGTGGTATCATAAATTATGAAAATTAAAATTATTCTGGGGAGTACCAGACAGGGGAGGATGGGTGACAAAATCGCAACTTGGGTTATGGAGCATATCGAAGCAGAACTTCTGGATTTGCGCGAATATCCCCTACCTTTTTTTGACGAACCGGTTTCGCCATCAATGATCAAAGAGCCCTACACTAATCCGGCGGTAGTTAAATGGACCCAAAAAATAGCTGAGGGTGAAGCGTTTATTATTATTACTCCGGAATATAATCATGGTTATCCGGCAGTTTTGAAAAACGCTTTGGATTATGTTTATAAGGAATGGAACGGGAAAAAGATTGCTTTTGTAGGTTATGGTTCGGTGGGGGCAGCCAGAGCAATTGAGCAATTACGCCAGGTGGTTATTGAGTTGCAAATGATTCCGTTACGGACTGCGGTGCATATCACCAAATTCTGGGAACTGTTTGATGAAAAAGGCCAATTAAAACTGGATCAATATAATCAGAGTTTGAAGTTGGTGTTGGAGCAGTTTAAATAATTTTACTTTGGGCCAAAAAATTGGATAATATTTCCTTCTGGATCTTGGACTGTCATACACCAGGGATTGCCGGTAGGAGCCAAAAAAGGCGGCACTAAAATATTGGCTTTATCTTTTATCTTCTGGTACATTGCTTCCACACTATCCACATTAAAATTTATCATGATCCGGTAAGGATCTCTATTAACACCACTGACTTTATTGTGTCGACCAACCGAAAAATAATTTGGAGCAAAGTCAAACCCTATACAATAATCTTCAGGTATAGTTGTGGAAGGACCTGGTGGAAAGCCTAAAACATTACGATACCAGAGAGCCAATTTGTCCGGGTCCTCTGACCAGATAATTACTCCAAGTGTTTTCTGGATCATATTCCTCATTTCCTCGACGACATTCTCTGTAATAGCTTTTTGAAAAGCGGCATTTTCCGCCTCTATGATTTTTTGTAGTGGTTTACCTCTATTTTTCTGGAATTTAGGAAGGTCTTTATAATTCATATTGTGTCCTTTATACTTTTAGTATTACAACTAAAGTACTCATCTGTCAAGATGAACAAAAGAGATGGTAGAATGTGTTTATGGATCAGGTACAGGAGATAAAACAAAAGGTTGATATTGTGGAATTGATACAGGAACACTTGCAGCTTAAAAAAGCCGGAAGGAATTATAAGGGTCTATGTCCATTTCATGGTGAGAAGACTCCATCTTTCATGGTCAATCCGGAACTGCAAATATTTAAATGTTTTGGTTGCCAAGTCGGAGGAGATGCTTATACTTTCCTGCAAAAAATAGAGGGCATGGATTTTTATGAATCACTTCAGACTCTGGCCAAGCGGACCGGAGTAACTCTAATAAGTTATAGACCAACAGGTCAGGAAGAACTTCGGGAAAAATTGATAAGAATAAACAGCATGGCAGCTGAATATTATCATTATTTGCTGACCAAACATGAATTGGGGAAAAAGGCGCTGGAGTATCTGAAGAAGCGAAAGATTAATGATGAATCTATAGAAAAATTCAAGCTGGGTTTTGCCCCTGAGGGTTGGGATTATTTATTTAAATATTTAACCCAAAAAAAGAAATTTGAAACTGCTGATTTGGAACGGGTAGGGTTAATAACAAAAACCTATGACAGGTTCCGCAATAGGATAATTTTTCCGCTTTTGAGTCCCAGAGGTCAGACACTGGGATTTGCCGGACGGCTGATGCCAGACAGTACTGACAAGTCTGGTAAATATGTCAATACATCCGAGACGGAAATCTATCATAAATCTGAAATGCTGTATGGGTTGGATATAACGAGGAGTGAAATAAAAGCCGTAGGATTTGCGGTTGTCGTAGAAGGAGAGATTGATTGTATAGCCAGTTACCAGTCGGGAATTAAAAATGTAGTCGCTATCAAGGGCTCGGCCTTGACTGATCGGCAAGTGGAAATTTTGCGGCGGATATGTGACACCGCGGTTTTGGCCTTGGACACTGATGTAGCAGGCGACGCAGCGGCCAGGCGTGGGATAGAGGTGGCAGAGAAAGCCAGTTTATCTATCAAGATAGCGGTTCTCAAAGGTGCCAAAGATCCCGGGGACTATGCCATTGAAAATTCAGATGGTTGGAAAGATTTGATAGCAAAAGCGATCCCCATCTACGATTTTTATTTAAACTCTGCGGTAGACAGATATGGGTTGGAAGCCTCGGGCAAAAGAAAAATAGGCCAGGAACTCCTGCCTATTTGGGCCCGCATTGATGATGAAATTGTCAGAGCCCACTATATTCAGTTACTGGCCAAGACTTTGGGAGTGGAGGAAGAAGATATTCGGATACAAATGGGTAAAATCCGAAATCCGAAATCCGAAATCCGAAACAATGATCAAATGACAAATGACAAAATGATTAAATCGGACATCTTGGAGGAATATCTGGTTGAGTTGGCTCTCAAAGGAAACAAATTGGACAAACTTCCGGAACTGGTTGATCCGTTTTGGACAAAAGTATCTCAGCAACTCAAAAGTGTAAAGATTTCTGATCTGCCAGCGGAATTAAAAACTCGGGCCGAAGAACTTATGCTTCACGAAACCGAGTATGATGACAAGGAGTGGACAAAAACTTTAAACCGTTGGGAGGAACAAAATACTAAGAGAAAATTGCACAGCGAAACCGATACCAGTAATATTAAAAGATTAAGTCAAAAACTTTCTGATTTGACAAAAGAGCATATATAAGTTAGACTTCCCCCAAGCTCGGAGTTATTTGACTTGACACGGGCGCTATTTTGTGGGAATTTATGGCCAAACTCAGCGAAAGCTCAACCAAACTATTGAACAAAGGTAAACACCAGGGATATCTGACGCTTGATGATATTCTCCAGGGTTTCCCGGATGCGGAAAACAGACTCGCGGAACTGGACGAACTGTATTATCAACTTGGGGAAAACAATGTCGATGTTTTTGAAGATTTGGAGCCCGAGGATACTCCGGAAATAAAAACTTCCGGGGACATTGAAAAAGAAATCGAGGCCTTAACTAAGATTGAAGGAGTGGTTTCTACGGATCCGGTGCGGATGTATCTAAGAGAAATTGGTAAAATTCCGCTTCTTAAGTCCCCGGAAGAAATTGATATCGCCCAAAGGATAGAAAAAGGTGACCGCAGAGCTAAGAAAAAACTCATTGAGAGTAACTTGCGCCTGGTAGTCTCGATAGCAAAGAAATATGTGATGAGAGGATTATCACTTCTGGATCTGATTCAGGAAGGAAATCAGGGACTGATCCGGGCTGTGGAAAAATATGATTGGCGCAAAGGTTACAAGTTTAGTACCTATGCCACTTGGTGGATCAGGCAAGCCATTACCCGGGCGATTGCCGACCAGGCCCGGACAATCAGAATTCCGGTGCACATGGTGGAAACCATTAATAAACTGGTGCGTACTCAGAGGAAATTGATGCAGGATTTGGGCCGGGAACCAACGCCTGATGAAATTGCCGCCCAGATGGAAGATATGACCGGTAAACGGGTCCTGGAAATTCAAAAACTTGCCCAAGCCACAACCAGCCTCGAGACTCCGGTCGGTGATGAAGACGATAGTATTTTGGGCGATTTTATTGCCGATACTTCTCAACCGTCTCCGATTGAAGCCACCTCGCGTGAACTTCTCAAGGAAAATATTGAAGAAGTTTTGAGTTCTTTATCTGACCGCGAATCAAGGGTTCTGAAAATGCGCTTTGGTCTGATGAATGAAAAACCGATGACGCTGGAGGAGGTAGGGCGGGAATTTTCCGTTACCCGCGAGCGCATCCGCCAGATAGAAGCTAAAGCCCTGCGCAAGTTGCGTCATCCCAGCCGACGCAAAAAATTACAGGATTATTTGGAATAAGCAAAAAGCTTGACAATAAGTCTAAAATATGTATAATACAAGTATGAATACTGCACAAATACAACTCAGATTGACTTTATCTGATCAACTTTATGATTTTTTGTTGGGTCAAGCTAATCGTTTCGGATTGACTGTGACTCAAGTAGTGAAGCACTTGATTATTGAAAAAGCCCAAAGGGATGAATATCCCACCTTTATGGCTTCCGATTCGACCATAAAGTCTTCCCAGAAAGCTCTCGAAGATTACAAAAACGGTAAATATATTGCCGTTGATAATCTTAAGGAATATTTCGACAATTTATAAAATATGCAAATAGTTCTATCTCCAGAACTCGAAATAAATCTAAAGAGACTCACCAAGAACGATAAAAGCTTGAAAGCAAAAATTACAAAACAGCTAAATTTATTTAAACAGAATCAAAGATACCCCTCACTTCGTACCCACAAACTTACCGGAGAGCTAAAAAATTTATGGAGCATTTCAATTACACGGAAAATAAGAATGGTGTATATATTGGAAGGCGATATAGCAATATTTACCAAACTGGGTACTCATGACGAAGTCTATAGTAACTGAAAATATTCAGGAAATTACACAGAGACTGGTTGATTGTAATTATGCGATACGCGGTACCGCTAGCCTAGTCCTTCAAGGACTGGATTTTGTCGTCGCAGATATTGATGTTTTGTGCGACGAGGAAACCGCCAAGTATTTGAATTTGACATACTCTGAATCCAAACAATTTAAAGGATATCTTGGCAAGCTTTCTGAAAAAGCCGAGATCTATGGCAACTGGCAAATTAAAAATAATAATGGCGAATGGAGTGAAATATTGGTGCCTACTTCTATGAACTCTAAACTATTAACCATAAACAATATTGATATTCCGGTCACAACCATAGAATTCGAATTGCACTGCTACGCCCTGATGGGCAGATGGAATGTATTTCATAAGATAAAGAGATTAATTGATTTCTCCTCTTGACAAGATTGAATTTGATTTGTAAACTAGCAGTTGATTAATATGAGTGCTACCAAGATCAACCAGATTAAACCAACCGCGGGCTATGTCTTAATCCAGGCAGAAGAACAACAGACCCAGACAGCCGGGGGGATTTATTTGCCGGATAATGCCAAGGGAGACAAGCCCCAGATAGGCACCGTTCTCGCGGTAGGCGCAGACGACGCTAAAGACGGAATAAAAGTAGCTAGCCCCGCAAAAGTCGGAGACAAAGTAATTTACAAAAAATGGGGTGGCAATGAAGTCAAGATTGAAGGCAAAGAGTATCTATTTGTTAAATTTGAAGATGTAATGGCGGTATATGGCAGCTAAGCAATTGAAATTCGGAGACGATGCCCGGCAGGCACTGGTTAAGGGTGTAAACACTCTGGCCAAAGCCGTCCTGATTACTTTGGGACCCAAAGGTAGAAATGTCGCCTTGGACAAAAAATGGGGAGGTCCGTCGGTCGTCCACGATGGCGTATCGGTCGCCAAAGAAATAGATTTGGCCGATCCGTTTGAAAATATGGGAGCTCAGCTAGTCAAGCAAGCGGCCAGCAAAACCAATGATGCAGCCGGTGACGGAACAACCACATCCACAGCTATTGCGGCCGCCATCGTCAATCAGGGTATGCGTCATATTACGGCTGGGGCAAACCCCATGCAGATCAAACACGGGATTGACAAGGGAGTAGACGCAGTGGTTGCTGAAATCGCTAAAATGGCCAAGAAAATCAAGGGCAGTGAAGAAATTGCCCAGATAGCGACTATTTCCGCTGGTGACGCTGAGATCGGGGCCAAAATCGCTGAAGCTTTAGAAAAAGTCGGCCGTGATGGAGTAGTCACTGTTGAAGAAGGCAAGAGTCTCACTATTGATATTGAATACACCGACGGTATGGAGTTTGACAAAGGTTATGCCAGTCCTTATTTTGTGACCGATCCGGCCAAAATGGAAGCAGAAATGACAGCTCCTTATATATTGATTACCGACAAAAAGATTTCTTCCATTCAGGATTTAGTACCATTTTTGGAAAAGTTTATCAAAGTCTCCAAAACTCTGGTTATTATTGCCGATGATATAGACGGTGAAGCTCTGGCCACATTGGTGGTCAACAAATTGCGCGGATCATTTAATGTTTTGGCCGTCAAGGCTCCGGGGTTTGGGGACCGTCGTAAGGCTCTCTTGGAAGATATTGCAATATTAACCGGTGGGGCTGTCATTTCTGAGGACACCGGCCGGACTTTTGAAAATATTGAAGTGACCGATCTTGGTCAAGCAGCCAAAGTCTGGGCCAACAAAGACGCCTGCAGGATTATTGATGGCAAGGGTGACAAAAAAGCTATAGAAGCCAGAATTACGCAGATCAAGACAGAAATGGATGATACTACCTCTGATTATGACAAAGAAAAGTTACAGGAAAGATTAGCCAAGCTTGCAGGCGGTGTCGCTATAATCCGGGTTGGGGCTGCGACAGAAGTAGAAATGAATGATAGGAAAGAAAGAGTCAAAGATGCAGTCGGAGCGACCAAGGCCGCTGTCGAAGAAGGCATTGTTCCCGGAGGTGAAATAACACTCCTGCGTTCGGCAAACGCTTTAGATGCATTAAATTTGACCGGTGATGAAAAAGTAGGATTGGATATACTAAAGACGGCCTTGGCTGACCCTTTTGTCAAATTGGTCCGCAATTCGGGATATGATGAGGGCTACTATCTCAAAATAGTCTCTGAATCCAAGGAAGCTGATTATGGACTAAATGTCTTGACGGGGGAACTGGGTTCAATGCTTAAGTTTGGGATTATTGATCCGGCCAAAGTGACCCGCCTGGCTCTGGTCAATGGTGCCTCGGCCGCAACTATGATACTGACCACTGAAGCCATGGTAACAGAAATTTTAGAACCCGCCAAACCATCAGCTCCGGCTTCTCCTGGAATGGGCGGAATGGGTGAGGAATATTAGAGTATATTGAATATTTGTGATAGACTTATCTTATGAACAATAAGAAAAGTACAACAATAATTAAAAGAGTCCCCCCCGCTGTTTCTACTAGGAAAAGATATCCTATTGAGACAATAATTAAAGCCGCCAAGCGAGTGAAAGAGGCAATCGAAAGGGAAGAAAAAAAATATGGAAGAATCCAGTTTGCCTAAAGATGTTTGGATAGTCTTAGATACGAATTTTCTTATTGATTTTTATTCCAAACAAGATCAATACGCCCCGATTTTCGAAAAATTAAGAAAAAGAAATAATACCATTGTCACAATTGATCTGGTGAGAACAGAATTTATAAGATCAAAAAGTAAGGAAGTAGTTGAAGCAAAAGTTGACTTTCTGGGTAAGATGGTTGAGACCATCTTACCGCTAGATAATGAAACATTAAGATTAGTTCAGCCAACTATAGAAATATATGCGAGTGATATGGATAAAGTTGAATTAACGGATATTTATTTGGCATGCGTTATTCAAAGGCATAGTAAGGTTTATTTATTAACCAGAAATCATAGTGACTTTCCTTGTCGATTATTTTCAAGAAGCAACATTTTTAATGTTGGCCTAGAAAAAGACATAAAAACTTACGCTTTATACCAATATAAAAAATCTGACACCTTAGAAGTTAAAGACGAGGTACCATTTTAGATATAGGTGGGATGGGTGAGGATTATTGAGATTTGCTTGTTGTGTTATAATATAGTTAGAGTCGAGACTGAAGCAGTACCTCGCCGTAAACTCGGAGGGTGATACTGATAATCTCGGCTTTTATTTTCTCCAAAACCAACTGAGTATTTCACTCAACAAAAGTCTTCTATATTTGGGATTTCTTTTTTCTCGATGGAGATTCCAGACCAGATAATGTGCAGGTGAATTTTTACCAATACGTCTAAATCTTATTGTAATATATGTTGGATGTTTAGTTGATTTTAGTAGTTTATCCAGAGTTTTCGTTATGATTTCTTCTTTTCCAGAATATTCCTCATCTATATCAATGGCTGTTATTTTCAGATTTTTGAAAATTAGAATAAAAATGCAAACCGCAAAAATTACAGCAGGTAGATCTCTGTTGGGATAGAGCCTGCTACTCAGTTGTTGTTTTAATTTACGTTTCGTACTGACTTGTATTTCTACCGCGTCAGAATGACCGTTGGCATAGCCGATAATTGTATTAGTATCAAGTTGCTCAATTCTCCCGCTTTGATCAATTTCAACCTTCATTGATAAATATTACACCAAATAAAAGCCGAAAGTCAACGGTATGAATATTTGGAATGGGTGAGGATTATTAGAGTATATTCTTCAAAACACCAAATTTTTGTGAATAGAATGTTAAAATAGCCTGAGTTTGACCTGGTGTCGAAGTGGTAACGAAGGGGTCTGCAAAACCTCGATGCGCGGGTTCGATTCCCGCCCAGGCCTCAAAACTATGTTTTTGTGATATCATTAAATAGATGAATAAGATTATTGCCATCAGCTTGATTGTCTTGGGGCTGGTATCAGCAGGAGTGGGGGTATATTTTTGGAAACAAGGCAAGAAACCAACCGCGGGACTCAGGGTTGACACCAATCCCACCTCATTGGTATTTGTGGACAACGCCCAGATAGGTCAGTCTCCGGTTGACAAAATGTATATTCCCGGTGAAGTCAGTGTCAAACTCATTCCCAACGCCACAGATTCAGCCCTACCTTCTTATCAAACCAAAGTCAAATTGACCGCCAATACCCTGACAGTCATTAAGCGTGATTTTGCTGCAACCGAAATAGAGTCAGCCGGAGATATAAGTTCTCTGGAAACCCAGTCCAGCAAGACCGCTACCTTGGTTATTGTTACCGCCAGCCCCGACTCAGCCTCGGTTACTCTGGACGGCCTGCCCCAAGGATTTACACCCCTCCTGGTTTCAGCTGTCATTCCCGGTGAGCACGAAATAATAGTTTCAGCACCCGGATATACCGACCGCAGAATTTCAGCCCGGGCGGTCGTGGGCTATAAACTGACAATCAATGTCAAGCTGGCTGGTCAAACCCAACCATTACCCACTCCTACTCCTGAGCCTGAAATTGTGGAGGAAGATCCTTCTGCATCCCCGTCCCCGTCTCCCAAGGTGTCTCCAAAGCCAAAAACTTCCCCAACTCCGATTACGGGTAGTTACGTAACCATTAAAGATACAGATACAGGATGGTTACGGGTTCGTGAATCATTTAACACAAAATCAAAAGAACTAGGTAGAGTATATCCGGGAGATAAATATAAGTTGCTTTCTACCAAAGAAATTTCTACCATAGAAAGTTGGTATCAAATTAGAGTTGATTTAGATGCTACTAATTCCGGATGGATATCAGCTAAGTACGC
>CAYITQ010000009.1:0-10873 GCA_964366335.1 uncultured Gammaproteobacteria bacterium | reverse complement strand
AAATTAGAGTTGATTTAGATGCTACTAATTCCGGATGGATATCAGCTAAGTACGCGGAAAAATCTGAATAGTTATAAATTGATTTTTTGAAAGTGGAGGTTTGAAGTTGGATCCTTGAAGTTGGATGTTTTGATATTTTGATTATCAAAAATTCGAGAAATCAAAAATTCAAATTTCTAACCCCTAACTTCTAACTTCAAAATATCCAAATTAGGAAGGCCCGATATAGAGGACTCCGATGACCATGAACGCCCAGAGAGCAACGGTAAACAAAAGCGGAAGATCCTGCAAGATTACTTTTTCCGGTGTCTCGGCCTTGGAGCCATCATAAATAATCCGGATGTAGCGCATGATACCAAAGATGACGACGGGAATAGTGGCCATCAGCCACTTATTGATAGTCAGTGTTTTGGAAAGAAGAATCAAGGTTGTGGGAATAGTAGACGGACCCGCCTGTTCATAAAAGTTAAATGTGAACAAGGCCCAAGACAGAAAAGATGATGTGGCAAACATAGCAAGATAAGTGTCCAGGATACTGGGTGTGTAAAATTTCATAACCTTGCGGTGTGAGGCTGCACCTTGCACGTCAAGAATGGCCATCTCCGCACGCCGTTTGCCCACTGCCAAAAATAAAGAAACCGAGATGACACACAACAAAAACCAAATAGACAGGTGAGCGTTGATAATAATTCCACCAGCCAGAACCCGCAAGAAAAACCCCAGGGCAATAATAAAGACATCAACCACCTCGACATTTTTGAGCCAGACAGAATATAAAATCTGCATCAGCCAGTATCCTCCAACCACCAGAAAAAACAACACAGACAATTGTTTGGCCAAGATTAAACCCAGAGTCGAACTCAAAATAAATATAATAAAGGCCAACGTTTTGGAAATTTTTCCGGAGGCCACAGGCCTGAATTTTTTGAACGGATGAGCCAGATCTGCTTTCAGATCAATCAAATCATTTAAAAAATAAATGCCTGAAGCCACCAGGGTAAAAGCCACAATGCCTGCGGTAACTATCCGGAAATCCCGGACTACCCAATCGGTGGGCAAAAGATTCCCGGTAAAAATCAAGGCCGCGTAAAGGGTGAGGTTTTTAACCCATTGTCTGGGTCGGGCGGTTTTTGCGATATTGACCAATAATTCCACCATGCAAATATTCCAAAGAAAACACAGGTAACTGTGGCCATTGTAAAGTACTTGGCGCCACTATTCAAATTTAGGGCCAAAAAAGCCAGTATTGCCGAGGCGGTCCAGTAAAAAACAGCAATCCGCCGCCTGCCCCAACCACGGCTCAAAAGATAATGATGCAGGTGGTCCCACCCTCCCCAGACGGGAGACCGCCCTTCGGAAATTCTTTTGATAATTACCCGGATGGCATCAAGCATTGGTATCCCCAGAATCATAACCAAGGCCCCAACTTTGGCTGATGACAGAATCGCCAGTGTTCCTAATAAAAATCCGGCCAGACTTTTGCCTCCGTAGCCCGGCAACATCTTTTGGGGAAACCAGTTCCAGGGCAAAAAACCCGCATAAGCACCAACGGTAATCAAAGCCAGGGTCAAATCTTGGCCAAACCGCAGTCCTAGAATGGCCATGACCCCGGCTGCTACAATTACAAACCCCGGTAATTGGCCATCAACCCCACTACTCCAGCCGACGATGTTTTGCATCCAGACGAGCCATAGAATAGCTAGAATCTTTGCGATAATGGGATCAAAATTAAGAATTCCCCCCAGAGGATTGGTAATGTAGAGAATGCTAATTCCCGTGGCCACGATACAAAGAGCGGCCAAGCCATTGAGAATCAACCTGACATAAGGTGAAAATTTTTCGGGAAACCGGTCGTCAATAAATCCGGTCACAGCCAGAATCCCGGCCCCCAAGATTATTCCCCATAATTGGTTGTTATATTTTCCAAAAATCAACAAGGTAACAACCAGACTTATAAAAATAGGAATCCCCCCGCCCCTGGGGATAGTTTCGGTATGAATTACTTTGGGATGTTTGTGGGTTTTCGGATTGTCCAGTATTCCCAAGATCTTGCCATATTTGGTGACAAACTTACTGACAATCCAGGAAATAGAAAAAGATACGACCAGAATAAGTATATAGTTCATATGATTATCATCACAATCCGAAGTAGAGCCAGAGTGCAGACAATCTGGGACACGCTTATGGTCGCCAATACCAATCCGGCCAGCAAAGAATCAGATTTCAACAGACGGTAAAGGGTAATACCGATAGCATGAAAGCAGATTATTATTACCGGAATCCACCACAACCCGGCTTTCCCGGTAAGCATATCCTGACCCCAGGGCCGCCCATACCATAACGGAACTTCCGGGGGAAGATAGCGCCAAAACATCAGAAGAACACCGACATTGGTTACGAGTGCACAAATTGCCACCTGCCAGTATTTAATAATCATCTTCATAATTATACCTAATTCACTTTTTCGGTGACCCGGTATTCTATATATTTTCCCAACATTAATCTGGTATGAGCATCAAGTCCTGGCAGGGCACCAAAGAAAAAAGCCACGACCGGCATGAGAATAAATTCAAAGGGTGCGGACCAGGATTTCCAACGCGGCTGTGATGCAGGCCGAGGCGGTCGCTGCCGAAGCTCAATAAAAATAAGAACCAACAGGAAGATCATGGTGACAGAGAGAACGGAAGATGAAATCCGGGGAAGAGCGTAACCGAGGGATGTTCTACTAAAATTTGGATTGGTAATAGCCACGATTGAGATTCCGGCCGTAATTACAAACCAATTGATAGGCCAGAGTAGGTGATCCACAATCACCCGCAGTAAGCGAATCAGTTTGTTTGCGAATGATACATGGGGTTGTCTGAAAAACATTTCGATAAACAACGGTATGTCAGACACCCCCCATGCCCAACGCTTTTTTTGTTGGTAATCATTGTAAAAAGTTTTCCAGATACTGCTTGATTCCGCACAGTCAGCAGAGGACGGCAGGAAAATCGGCTCTACTTCTACTTTTCCATCTAAGGCAAAGAAACTTTTGAAAAAGATCCGGTAATCCTCGGGAATGACATCGGTATCCCAGTAACCGATTTCGTGAATCATTTTCAGCGATGCTGAATAGTTGGAAAAATTAACCAAACGGTCTTTTCGGGCCAAAAGTCCTGTTTGCCAGATATTGGACAGGGCGTTGACGACCCGGTTTGGCATGGGGATACGCCAGATATTATTGTAAAAAACAATAGCCGGTTGCCAAAATTTCAGATATCGGTGCGGGTCGTCCAGAAATTTGAAAGTCAGATAGGCAAAATATTGATGGTCCAATACGGCATCGGCATCGTTTGAAGTAATCGTGGTGTAGCGGATATCCCAAGCCTCTTGATCTATCAAAATTTCTTTGGCGCGCTTGGCTGCCCAGGCTTCATTTGAGGATTTGCCTATAATTTCACCGGCGATATTTTTTGGGTGAAGCGTTACCAGACAGGCACCAAACGTATCTTTATATTTCTTTTGAATTTGATCACAATATGTTTTGGCGGTATCAGACCAACTGTCGGCGGCCAGTACCACACCGATTTGACCCAAAGGGAAAGATTGATGAGCCAGTGCCTCGACAGTCCGAAGCGGAGTTTCCATAGGCTCATTGGCTACTAATATGATTACAATATGCCGAACCTTTTTCCAGTCGCCAAAGCCTTTGACTTCCAACATCCAATTGAGTGATTGTGAAGCCTGGATTCTGAAATACGAAACCAGAGTGGAAATAGTCAGTGACAAGCCTTTGTAGACCCAAAAGACATTAAAAAGTAATATAAAATAAGCAGTAATATCAGGAAAGAAATATCCACCCCAAAATAAAAATAGAATGATATTCCAAGAAATAAATCCGGGAAGGATTTCAAGAATACGTTTTGTTGTTTTGGACATACTCTAAGTACCTCTCCCTCTTATCCCTCTCCTAATTTAGGAGAGGGAAGCTGTCAGGCAGGGTGAGGTATATGAAATAATTTCATAACATTTTGATCAGTTATTTCTTCAATTCGATTAATTGAAGTGCCGCGCAACTTGGCCAATAACTCAGCCACAATTTTAACATTTTTAGGGCGATTTTGCGATCCTCTATGGGGTTCAGGAGCCAGATACGGTGAATCAGTTTCGATTAATAATAAATTCTCTGGTACAAGCTTTGCAATTTCTCTTAAATATTCGCTTCTTTTGAAAGTTAAAATTCCGCCAAAACTTATATACCAACCACGGGCGATGCTTTCTTTCATAAACATTATATCGCCTGTGAAACAATGTAGCATCGTCTTAATTTTTAATTTGTAATTTATAATTTTTAATAAATCTGAATCTGCATTGCGATTATGTATAACCAAAGGAAGTTTTGTTTCTTGCGCCAATTCAATGTGCAGTTTTAACAATTCAATTTGCCTTGTTTTCTCTTCAGGTGTCGTTGACTCAATAAAATCTAATCCGCATTCCCCAATTCCCACAACTTTTGAAAATTTCGCTAATTTTAATAATTCATTGAAAATTGGAAATTGGAAATTGGAAATTTCTTCTGGGTGTACTCCCACAGTTGCCCAAACATTTGGAAATTTTGTTGCAATTTTGATAGCCTGCTGACTTGACTTAATATCAAATCCTACACAAATTAAACTGGTTATTCCTTCTGCTTTGCACCTTTGAACCTCTGCGCCTATGTCGCTTAGGTATTGGAGATGACAATGCGCATCAGTCATTCTTGTATTATACTTACAATATGAAAACCAAATACGACAGAAAAACTGATTCGGTGTATTTTCACTTTAACTCTAGCCCTTACTCGCATAGTAAAAAGGTGGCAGACGGAGTAATGTTGGACATCTCTAAATCTGGAAAACCGATGGGAATAGAGATTTTGGATGCTACAAACGTGATCAAAGATTTTAATCCCGCAAAGTTACCCACACGCCTAGCTATTTAATTCGGGGGAATAGGAGAACGCCGCTTTTTATAATAGGTCCTTGAAATTGAGACAGGATTTTTTCAGCGGTCTGGGGAAGGAAGGGCGTAAGAGCCGTAGCTATCATTCTGATTTGGTTGATATAATCATCCAGTCTTAATTTTAATTTATCAGGAGCAAGAACCCAGGGTTTGTCTGTTTCAATCTTTCTATCCAAATCGGAGATCCATCCCCAAACAATACCCAGGGCTTCATTAAATTTAAATTGGTCTAAGAGTTTTCTGATTTTTTCAAACGGCTCTTCTTCAAACCGCCAAATGTCACTTGTGAATTCAAACCCTTCCTTCTCACACAATTTTGCCACTCTGGCCACCAAATTCCCCAATCCATTAGCAAGATCTGAATTATATGCCTCAATAAATTTAGTTTCCGAAAAATCACCGTCAGTGAATGATGAAGTTTTAGCAAGACAATAATAACGCAACGGATCGGCTCCGTATTTTTCTAAAAGTGGAATGGGATCATAGACATTGCCCAGAGTCTTGGACATCTTTTGCCCATCGACGGTGTAATAACCATGAACGAATATTTTCCTTGGTAATTTAAGTCCCGCAGAAAGTAAAAATGCCGGCCAGTAGACTGCGTGAAATCTGATTATTCCTTTTCCAATCACATGCACATCCGCCGGCCACCACTTGTTATATTTTTCCTCATCCCATCCAAATCCGATACCAGATTGATAGATGTTCAAAGCATCGAACCAGACATATATTCTTTGGGTATTATCATCAGGAACTGGTACTCCCCAGTTTTTAGCGCGCGCATTACTTCTAGAGATACTGATGTCGCGAAGACCGGATTTTACAAAAGACAAAACCTCATTTCTTCTTTCCTGAGGGATAATTTCTAGTTCATTTGATTCAATTAGGTTAACAACTTTGTCTTGGTATTTAGATAAAGCAAAGAAATAATTCTCTTCTTCTACTTCGTCCAATTTGATTCCCGGATGCTCAAAACATTCACCATCTTGGTTTAATTCCTCTGGCTCATAAAACAATTCACAACCCACACAATATAAACCCTTGTATTTTTTCTTGTAGATATCCTTCTTACACAACTCCCATAATTTCTGACTTGACGGAAAATGATTTTTTTGATCACTACCTTTTTGCCAGACATCAAACTGAACATTTAGTTTTTTGGTTAATTCAAAAAACAATTGTGCGTGCCGATCAATAAATTCTTTTATTGGCTCACCCGCTTTTTCAGCCGCTTGAACATTTTTCAGAGCATTTTCATCTCCACCACACAGTGACAGAACATCATCACCCATGAAGCGATGATATCTGGCGATAGTATCTGTCTCGATAAATTCCAATGCATTGCCAATGTGTCCAATAGCATTTACATATGGTATGGCATTGGTAATATAAAACTTCTTCATTTGTTCTCTCCTTTTGTGTCTAGACTCTTGGGTTCTAATAATAAAACGATTGTTCTAACTTCGGTTCGTGGTTTATGTCGTAAGCCTTTGGGAATAACCGTACCTTCACCCTCTTTTAAATAAATAGGTCCCGCATCAGTATCGATAGTTAGTTCACCTTTGTAAATAAGAAAGAATTCGTCGTCGTTGTGAGAATGCCAATGGAATTCTCCTTTGACTGCTGCCGCTCTAAGCACCCAATCGTTTATATAAGCGATGTCGATTGGAGACCAAAAAGTATTCCCCAGTTGTTTATCGATTTCTTCTAAATTGTATTTTTTTAAGTCAATCATAATCTTTCTATAACTTGACCTAATTTTAACCCATATTTATCTTTGGCGCTGGATTGGTTTACTGCCAGCTCCAACAGGTCACTGCTACCGTTTAGAATCAGTGGTTGGTTAGGAGCGACATCAGAAAATGTTTTGACGACAGGTAGACCAAAAGTCTTATTTCCAAATATTTTAGCGTTGCCATAATTATCAATATGCAAGATTTGTCCTTCTCTAAATTCTAACTTTTTAATCTTTTTGATTGGTTTACAGCCGAAGTTTTTTGGAGTTTTGCCTTGGGATAACAAAACTGCGATTTTTACAAACACGTCTCTGCCATGAAAAGTATTTGAGACTCGGCCAAAATAACTTTCGTCTATCTGCCAAATAGTGTCAACGCCTGATGAAGCCGCCTTCCATAAGAGGCCATTGTCTGGACCGGTAAACCAGAAATTCTGGGTTTTTATTATTATGCCCGCCCGGTCACTTCCCACACCAGGATCGACAATACCGACGTGGATTGTGTTAGTATTGCAATACTTGGCTAATTGCCAAATACCATAAGCTCCTTCAATGACCGAGAAGGGTCTAACATCGTGATTTTCGATAATTTGACCAACAAATCCCAGAGAATAAGCTACCGCCTTCAATTGTGAAGTGGCAAATTGATCTCCAAAGTCTGTTGTCAGGGTTATTAGTTGTTGGTTCATAGTTTATAGAACTAAAAAGCCCGCTCTCGCGGGGTAATCTTTATAACACAAAGCACCCCGCTCAGGCGAAAGTCATTTGCATCATCACGGTAATAGATAGGTTCATAATGGATATTATATCACCTTTTAAAAACACTCTTAATCTTTTGTTCCCAAACACCAGCCCATTCTTCAGCGTTGATATGGCGCAAGACTTCCTGCCAACCCGTAGATTTTAAGTGCCTTTGAATGTCAGATATCGATGCACTGGAAACCATCAGGTTATTTTTAATATTATCGTATTTCCGGTTTTTGGACAGCCAATAAGCAATACTGACCCGCTTGATAACCGCCGTCAGCTCCATTGGTGAAAGTATAGTCTCTAATATTAATTTGGCATCACGCGTGGACTTTATGTCACATATCAATTGATAGACCGTCTGAGACAATTGCTTCTCCAGCGTAACATTGAGGGTTTTCTTGGACATCTGCATGGGGCGGATGATACTTCAAATAATCAAATTAATCAAGCCCAAGAGACCAACTACCAAACCGAAATTCAACCAATCCAGTATATTCAGTCTGCGCATGATCAACAATACTACTACAAATATTGAAAGAACCAAGCCTTTTTTTGTATTGCCAATTAGCCATGAGAAAGTCATAAATACAACCAGAGACAAAGCTGTCATGACGACAATCTCAACGAGAATACCACTCGGTGGAATGTACCAGACAATAGAACCCAGCCCCAACCAACCTATTAGGGTTATAATGAGAGATATTATTGGTCGTTTACGGGTTTTTATGGACATAGTTATTATTTTAACAGTATTGATATTTGGGTTTGGAATCATAATTGTACTTTTGCTGCAAAATAAACCCAAAGAAGATCTGACTTTGGTTCGCTGGCTCGATAATTCCTCACGGATGATGACCGATCTCCAGAAATCCTTGGGTGAAATGAACGAGGTTGGGCGGGGGATAAAGTCTCTTCAGGATTATTTGGCATCGCCAAAATTAAGAGGCGGCCTAGGTGAAGAAATATTGTCACAAATGCTGGCCCAGGTATTTCCCAAGCAATATTATCAATTACAACATTCATTTAAATCGGGCGTGCGGGTGGATGCTGTGATCAAAACAGACGCGGGACTTCTGTGTATTGATTCCAAGTTTCCCTTGGGTGACTTTGATTTGTCTGCGATCAAAAAGCACTTCTCCGATATTTCCCAAAAATATATTTTGCCGGCTGAAAAAACTCTCGATTTTGCTCTGATGTATATTCCTTCGGAAGCCATGTACTATGAAGTGGCAAGCAATCGCGAACTGACCAAATTGGCCCGGGAACTGCGGGTTTATGCTGTTTCCCCGAACACTCTCTATGCTCATCTCCAAGTCATCCTTCTATCGTTTCAAGGTAAGCAAATGGAAGAAAAAGCCAAACAAGTCTTGACTCTCTTGTTGGCCATCCAAAAAGATCATGACCATTTGGTTGGGGGCTTAGGCGTTCTTGGCCGTCATCTCACCAACGCCTTTAACCAAATGTCCGAAGTCAATTCCTCAGCGGGTCTCCTGGGGCAAAAATTAAATCAGACTAAGCAATTGAAGGAGAAAGATGAATAACATAATCCAAATTTCTGTCAATCGCATTGACGGTAAGAGTGTTGATCTGAATAATAAAGAAAATAGAGAGACTATAGAAAAATATGTGTTACCGATTATCGAAAAGAACGTGGGCTGGGATACTGAATTCGTAGAGATAGAGAGTTTATGGGAACTAGATAAAAAACGACTTCAAAATACGATTGATGCCACATTAGGAGCTGACGATAAATGTAAGTGTTGGATTTATCTAAAAGAGGGTGAGCCAGTCGGTTTATTTCAAGCCAGAGAAGAAATGTTTAATAACAAAAATATTATGAGTGGATATGGAATTGTACTGAGGTCAGATTTGCAGGGAAAAAAGACAGGAATCGCAGATGAACTTTACAAATTGGCTGAAGGGCATATTTTATTTGGCTGGACAAGCAATCCGGCTATTGTTGCCAAACATAGAAAACTTGGAAGAACTGTATTTTTTCCAACCAATGAATATGATGAGTTTTCAAAAGAATTGGTGCAAAGATCCCTTGAGGATTGGGAAAATGATAGCTGGAAGAAATTAAAATTCGGTGTCGCTCAGTCGGTTTATTTTAATGAAAAAAGAGGGGATGAGTATTTAATGCTGGCAGACAGACTCTTGTCTGAAGGAAAAATGACAAAGTCAGATAATGAAGGTTTAAAATATATAATAGGCTTGGGTCAAGCCGAAGGGGCAATTGTCACATTTCCAAATGAATAAACTAAAGAATGACAACTTTCGCCATACGCGCGGAGGAAATACTAAGATTTATGATTTGTTTTGTGCCAAGTGTGGAAATTTTGTTTTGAAATATCAAAAAGATGGAATTGGTGATTTGTTGAGACTTTATTTTGATAGAATTCTAAGTTCTAACAATCTTTTGGAAAACTTGAACTGCACAAGTTGCAATTGTCTCATTGGCACAAAAATGATCTACAAACCAGAATCTCGGCTGGCATACCGATTATCGAGAGGATCTATAAGCAAAAAACTTGCTGGTGTATAATTTGAATATGATTCTGACTAAGACTGTACCATTTACGCCTGAAGAAATTATAGTTCTCAGGGAGCAATTTGATACCTATATTAAGACAGTAATTGATGTAGAGAAAAGAATTTGCTCTGCTGGCTGCGATCGGCATTTTGAATCCGAAAAGATTTTACTCGATCAAGGGTCAAATCAAAATGATTTTTGGGGTGGAGGGATAGATTTGGAGACAAAGATTGTTGACTGTAATTCGATGATAAATATCCGCCCAAGTCAAAATAATAACAGCAATGAGATTTTGGATCCAAGTTTACGCGAAAAATATGAACAGTTAACTAAATATTTTTTCCCAACACTTTATGAAAAATAAAATAGTCCTCATGTCTATCGCCAGTGATTTAAAAAGGGTGGCGATGGGTTTGCACCGTGGGTCTCAAACGACAGTAGATAAGTTTACCAAAGAAGTTTTGCGCAGAAAACAGGAACTAGATAGTCCACTTCTGGAAAGTTATATGCAAAAATTGGTAAATAAATTGGATTCGGCGGTCAGCAACTCTGATGATGCCCTAATGTTAAGTACCCTCTTCCAAAATTATTCCCAATATAAAATATGAAAGTGATTTTATATGCCGCATTAACAGCCAACGGTCTGGTGGCCAAGATTGACGGCAACTCTGATTGGCCATCACAAGAAGATTTTGAATGTTTTAATACTACTTGCCAAAAAACAGGAGGAGTAATTATGGGTAGACACACATTTGATAATTTTAATGGAGGTTATAAAGGAGGTCGTAGATATAAGAAAAAATGAAACTTTTTTTAGAAATAAACTTTTTTTAGAAAAAAGTTTTATCAAAAAATCTGGTCTTCGACTTATA
>CAYITQ010000008.1:0-24646 GCA_964366335.1 uncultured Gammaproteobacteria bacterium | reverse complement strand
GATCATGATTTGTCACTTACCGATGCCACTACAGCAATACTCATGAAAAGATTTCGGATTAACTCGATTCTGACTTTAGATTTCAAACACTTTACTACTCTTGGTTTTGAAGTTTACCCCCAGAGGTAAAACAGACCACTCTTGTTTTATCCAAGTGTCAATTCTTGCCTAAGCTGACTTAATTTTACTGTAGACAAATGATCTGTATTTCCGTCGTAAATCATTCGTAATAGCATATTCATGACTTTCATATTTAGCCCGCCGGTTTTTCTAGCCATCTCCTCGACATTGCGCGCACCATTTCCCAAAAATTTTGATCCGGTACTTTTCCATAATTCCACGACTTCTTCAGCTGTTGGTTTTATCCCCAAACCCCCACCCAATGCTCCTTTTCTTATCAAATTACTCATTACACCCATGAAACGCAAATCAATAAATTGATTTCCAGCGATTATGTCTTCAGGGATAGTTTCTAATCCCCATGTATCCCCCGCAAATGATTGCCTTAATTCTGGCAGAACATAACCCAAAGTTCCTCCGGGGGCAAGTGTCACCGTTCTTAAATCCACTCCTCCGGCATACTGATATGCCACAGGAGGTCTCCCGTCTTGACCCAACCAAGAAGCTCTTTCTACCAATTTTAATCCTTTACCCGTGGAATATAAGGGGATATAAATATGCACCATTGAAAATTCGTCTTTAGGGGTTCGGTATGCAATTCTTGACTGACCATCTGCTGAAATTAACGATCCGCTTAAGTGTTCCGGGTGCAACCAAAATTGTGAAAATTGTCCAGATGTGCAGTGCGTGACCACATCAAATGGCCGTTTATCCAACCAATCAGTATTAGTAATGTCCAAAATCTCTCCCGGGGAAACGCCATCAGGAGGGTGAAATGAAAACTTCGGTCCCAATACATTTATTGGGGAATAAAACATTATTCCTTGATTAGCCTCATCGCCCAAGTAACTTATCGGATTAGTTTCTATTGTTGCCCAGACTTGACCGCGAGTTATTAAGCTCGGTTCTCCACCATTAAGAGCCATAGCACTACCCAAAGGCATAATTGGACTATATTCAGCGTTCGGATCCCAATCATATGCATGGAGGGGAAGATTTCCATTGGGTCCCCCATCAACTCTATGGTGAAATTTGCCATTTCTTATTTGACTTGCTATTTTCCAGTGAGTCGAAAGGAGAAGGTTTGCGGTTGGTCTGTCAATTCGTCGGGGGGAACCGTCGTTTATTAAATCGAGCTCCGCGGCTCCGCCTTTGACCAAGGCAAGCACTCCAGGAAAAGATCCTCCGAAGAAAAACACCCCAGCACCAGTTGAGGCCAGTTTTAGAAATTCTCGTCTAGTTAAGCCAAGACCACTACCCACACCCGGTTCTGCCATTTATCCCCACAAATGAAATAATCCCCCCACGGACAGAAGAATTCCCAATCCCAACCAGCCCAGGACAAAAACTATAATGCCATTTAATATCCAATCCAAAATCTTCTCTTCTTTGGGGTCCAACTCATCTTTAGATATTGTTTCGGATTTCGATATTCGGATTTCGGATTTCTTCTTTGCCATATCCAAATCATAAACCCTCTTGGGTTATAATTCAAGTATGAGAGTAGAGGCTCAAAGGTTCATAGGTTCAAAGGTGCAAAGAAAAAAAGTTGTCATTACTGTGAGCCTCTGTGCCTTTGCTACTTTGTGCCTTTATTTATTCTGGGGTTTGCCAAACCCAATGAGATTAACGAACAATCCCCCTTCGGCGTCCACCAAGCTTTTGGACCGCAATGGCCAACTTATTTATGAAATATACTTTGACCAGAGGCGGACACCAATTCAACTAAAAGCTTTACCTGCTCATGTAATAAATGCCACATTGGCTGCCGAAGACCATGATTTTTACAAACATTCCGGATTTTCCGTCCGGGGCATTGCCAGAGCGTTTATCAACACATTTTTTAGGCGAAACTTGCAAGGAGGCTCGACCATTACTCAGCAATTAGTCAAAAATGCTCTGCTTACCCAAGACCGGACAATTAAGCGCAAAATTCGCGAATTTACTCTCTCCATGGTAGTCGAGATGGCCTATTCCAAAGACCAGATTTTGGAGATGTATCTCAATCAAGTCCCGTATGGCGGAACTGCCTACGGGATCGAGTCAGCATCAAAAACTTACTTTGGTAAATCTGCATCTGAATTGAATTTATCCGAGGCTTCGCTTCTAGCTGGTCTTCCCCAAGCCCCATCATACTATTCTCCATTTGGTTCACGTCCCGAGCAAAGCAAACTCCGCCAAAAATATGTCCTTAAACAAATGCTGGACAACAAGCTTGTTTCGCAATCTGAATATGATCAGGCGTTAGAGACGGAAATCAATTTTGACCTTTCGACTACGCTCAAGGCTCCCCATTTTTCCTTGTGGGTCAAAGATTTGTTGGCCGAAAAGTATGGCCTCAAGAAAATTCAAGAAGAGGGACTAATTGTCACAACTACTCTGGATCTTGACTTACAAAACTTTGCCCAAGACGCAGTAGCCACAGAAGTGGCTAAATTAAAACGCGAAAAAGTGGGTAATGGAGCAGCGATAGTCACTGCCCCCAAGACCGGACAAATTCTGGCGATGGTCGGATCCAAAGATTATTTTAATCTCAAAGATGATGGTAACGTCAATGTCGTTTTGGCGAATCGTCAGCCGGGAAGTGCTATTAAACCGATCAATTACGCCATTGGCATTGACCGCAAATTGTTTACGGCTGCCACAGTTCTTGCTGACAAACCGACTTGCTTTGCCCAAGCCGATCAGGAACTGTATTGTCCTGTTAATTATGATGGCCAATGGCATGGGCCAACCCAAGTCCGGTTTGCTCTGGCCAATTCTTTTAATATTCCCGCTGTCAAAGCTCTGGTTATCAATGGTCTTTCGGATTTTGTTGCGTCTGCCGCCGCATTTGGCATTTCCACTTTTACCGATCCAACCAAATATGGTCCGTCTTTGACTTTGGGTGGCGGTGAAGTAACAATGCTCGACCTGGCTACCGCCTTTGGCGTCTTGGCCAATGCCGGAACCCGGGTAAATTTAAATCCTATTTTGGAGGTCCGTGACCGTGATGGCCAAGTTTTAGAGAAAGCTCCATCGTTACCGTCAAATACCCGGGTTATTTCTGCCGGAGCGGCCTATATTGTCTCCCATCTATTGTTTGACAATGGGGCCAGGTCTGCAACATTTGGCCAATCATCATATTTAGTAGTCCCCAAGCACCCGGAGGTCTCAGTCAAAACCGGGACAACCAATGACAAACGGGACAACTGGACCATAGGCTATAATCCCGATATTTTGGTGGCGGTCTGGGTGGGCAATAATGATAATTCCCCCATGAGCAATGTGGCATCGGGTGTCACCGGGGCCTCACCTATTTGGAACAAAATTATGAGTTTTGTCCTCAAAGACAAATCCCCCCATTGGCCTACTCAACCGCCCGATGTAATTGGAGGTATGGTTTGTGCTTTGTCAGGTCTAAAAGTACCTGATCCGGCTCCGCCGGACTGTAGCCCAAGATACGAATATTTTTTGAAAGGCACTTTTCCGCCTGTTCAGGGCGACATCAGGCGGGATATAAAAATAGGCGATGAAACGCAAAACCATGCAGTCATCTTTGATCCCCTAGGAGTTGAGCTGTGTCTGGATTGCCCCGGAGGCTTCGGCGAAGCCAATATCATTCACCTCGATCCCTCAGGAAGAGCTGTCAGATAGTTCTATATTTGCAAAAATTATTGCCGAAGCCAATTTTTTTATAGTATCGGCATTCATTCCTAATCTCGTAAGCTCCGCATCAGACATATCGACGAATTGCCCGACCAACCATCCATTCCTTCTCACAAAATTAATTGAATCGGAAGGTCCATGACTATCTGTCAGCGCTTGTATTGTTCGCAAAACTCCTGACCAATCAAGTTGTGTCTTAGGTACAAATTTCGCTTCGATTAATACGTCGGGCATCCTAAAACCAGATGTTACTCTTCCCCTTCTTCTTTTGCAAGCGCAATTTTTGGGCGTTGTCAGATATCCTATAGTGTCATATAATCACCCCATGAAAATGTGGACAGACATCGCTTCTATTTTGGTGGCTATAGGCAAACCTGTTTATTGGTTATTTTTTAGACTGCCTTTACTATTTAGGTTCAAAGGCCCAAAGGCTCAAAGGCACAAAGCAGAAACGGTAAAAATAGTCTACTCTACGCCCAAAAGATCGTGGCTAAAAAACCTTTTGAAGAATGTGTATTTGTTCAAAATTACTCTGCCGGTTATTCAAATACCCCTGATTAGATTTCCAAAACTTAAACCAAACTATAAATTTGCCATAAGTGTGATTGGGATTTTGATTTTGGGATTTGGAATTTATGTTTATGTTTTCAAGGGTCTTCCCTCCCCCACAACTCTCACCACCAAACCCGTACCCCTAACCACCCACATCAGAGACCGTAATGGAGTAACTCTGTATAAATTATATAAAAACCAAAACAGGACTTTAGTTAATTTAAACCGAGTTCCGTTATTTCTGAGACAAGCAACCATCGCTATCGAAGACAAAGAGTTTTACCGCCATTCCGGTTTTTCCATCACCGGTACACTCCGGGCAATTTGGCGCAATATAAACAAAAAATCTGTTGAAGGTGGTTCTACCATTACCCAACAATTAGTAAAAACGGCGTTGTTATCACCAGAGAGAACTCTACAACGCAAAGTCCGGGAATTGGTCTTGGCTATCGCTGTCGAGCTCCTATATTCTAAGGACCAAATACTAGAAATGTATTTGAATAGAGTAAGTTATGGAGGCGAAGCTTATGGGGTAGAAGAAGCAGCTCAGACTTATTTTGGCAAGTCTGCAAACCTGCTCAGCTTGCCGGAAGCTGCTTTGTTGGCTGGCTTACCCGCTTCCCCCACCACTTATTCCCCTTTTGGATCACGGCCGGAGCTGGCCAAATCCCGCCAAAAAGAAGTCTTGCGCCGGATGAGTGAGGACAATCATATTACTTGGGAACAGGCCCAAAAAGCCAGCGAAACGGCATTAGTTTTTGCCGTTCCCAGAATTGACATTAAGGCTCCACACTTTGTAATGTACATTAAAGAATTATTGGCCCAAAAATATGGAGACGATGTAGTCGAGCAGGGCGGGCTGGATGTTACCACCTCTCTGGATCTGGGTCTTCAGGAAAAAGCTCAGGAAATAGTTTTTAATGAAACCGCCAAAGTGGCTTACCTAAGAATCGGTAATGGTGCTGCAATAATTACCAATCCAACCACGGGTGAAATTCTGGCTATGGTGGGATCCCGGGATTATTTTGATACCAAAAATGATGGCAATGTCAATGTTACGAGGGCTCTTCGTCAACCGGGAAGTTCAATTAAACCCATCAATTACGCTCTGGCCCTGATGCATAATTTCACTCCTGGAACTCTGATTGAAGATGCTCCGATTACTTACAAGACTCCCGGCCAACCTAGTTATTCGCCGGTCAATTACGACGGTAAATGGCACGGCAAAGTCCCCTTGCGAATAGCTCTGGGATCGTCTTACAATATTCCGGCTGTCAAAGTGCTGGCCGCCAACGGCGTAGAAAATATGATTTCGCTTGCCCAAGAGATGGGGATTACGACTTGGAATGACCCGTCAAGATTTGGTCTGTCTCTGACTTTGGGAGGTGGAGAGGTAACAATGTTAGACATGGCGACAGCTTACGCAGTTTTTGCCAATGCCGGTCAACGCGTAAATCTCCATCCGATCTTAGCTATTCGTGATAGTAACGGCAAGTTACTAGAAAAACTGAGCGAGTTTCCAGCGACGAATGTCATTGATCCAAAAATTGCTTATCTGATTACTGATATTTTATCTGATAATAATGCCCGGGCCCCGGCTTTTGGCTTTAGGTCAGATTTATTTATCCCCAATCATCAGATAGCGGTCAAGACCGGGACCACCAACAATATGCGGGACAACTGGACCATCGGCTATTCACCCGACCGCTTAGTCGCAGTCTGGGTGGGAAACAATGATAATTCTCCGATGAGTTATGTGGCATCCGGCGTGACTGGAGCATCGCCAATATGGCGAAAAATTATGGACGAATTGCTCAAGGGAAAATCACCCACGGTCGTGGCTCCACCTGCCGATCTTATCAAGGTCGCTATTTGCACCATTACCGGCGAGTTGGCTTGTGAGGGCTGTTCATCCAAGACGGAATACTTTGTCCCAGGTACCCAGCCAGGTCGTGCCTGTAATCCCGATGCTATCAAGAAATATCTGGAAGATAAAGCCAAAAAAGAGCAAGAAGAGCGTGACAAAATATTGAATGGTGCTAAAATTGGGATGTGAAGAATTATAGAAATACACTTATTTTGATTGGGATACTTACGGCAGTGGTGACGGGGATTATAATCCTGCGGATTTTGCTTCGTAGTCCCAGATAATTTTAGTTATCTCGGGGACAACTTTTTCCGCCTCTTTTCTGTTTACGTCCTTGGTTAATATCACTAATATGAATGGCTTTACTTGACACTTAGCACTTAGCACTTGGCACTGAATTATCCCCCCGTCTGACCAGATGTTATTATCAGTCCCAACTTTGTGAACAAATCGCGTATCCTCAGGTAGTTCCAAGGAAATCCTGTCTTCATAAATACTGTCCTCCAAATATTCCCACATGTCAGGTTTTTTATAAACCTCTTGCCACATTTTACCGACATCGTTTGCTGTAGTAGTATTTTGATTATAATCAGTTTTGTCTAAGTTCCAATCTGATATTGTTTTTAACACTGCCTCTATACCTACTTTCTGGACCAAAACATTAGTAGCAGTATTATCTGACTTTTGACCCATTTCAATTATCAATTTTTTGATGGTAAAAGCCGTTCCTTCCTTCATAAATTCAATACTCCCTGACCCTGTTTGTTTGTCACTATTGTTCAAAACATATGTGTCTTCTATATTTAGTGTATCCAATGCCGCGGCCATAATTGGCACTTTCATAATTGATGCCGCCGGCATTACCATCTCCTCGTTTAATCCGTACCAAGTTTGATCACCTAAATGATAAACCAGTACGGCATAACTGCCCTGTAGATTTTTTACCAAATTTTTTAATTGCAAAGTATCTTTGTTTGATTTTGGTATTAAGTAACTGACTTCAAAAGGTTTGGTCCAGGAAAAAGAATCATATTTTTGGGTTCTGGACCAAATTATTAGACTTATTACTCCACAAATCAAAAAAAACCACAAAATGCCCCGGCGGTTGACCGGCGTCATACCAGATTGGGAGGCGTTTGACCCAAAACGACAGCTAATAGATTAGCAACAGCCGTTTTACCCATAGCCATCCGGGCTGATTTGGTGGCCGAAGCAATATGGGGAGTCAAAATAACATTGGGCATTTCTACTAATTCCGGTCGGGGATATGGCTCATTTTCCCAGACATCGAGTGCTACTCCCGCTAACATTCCATCTTTTAATAATCCTAACAAATCAAATTCATCCACTACGGGACCACGAGCCGTATTTATTAAATAAGCGCCGTGTTTAAATACGGTTTTACTGTTTATCATATGATGAGTTTCAGGTGTCAATGGGACATGCAGGGAAATAATATCCGATTGGACCAATATGTCTTCTAGTTTTGTGTTTGCGAAACGAGAATGAACAAGCACTTTCATACCAAAAGCACCAGCCTTTTCAATGACAATACTGCCGATTCGACCGGCACCGATTACACCCAAAGTCTTGCCTTTTAGGTCTGCCCCAATAAAAATATCCGGCTCCCAACCACGGTACCCGACATTTTTGGCAAAATCGGCGGCATTTTCCAGTTGGCGGGACAATGCCAAAATTAAGGTCCAGGTAAATTCAGCCACGGCTTCGTTGACTTCGTCACAGGGGGTATTTGTGACCATAATGTTTCTGGCTTTACAGGCTTCCAAATCTATATTGTCAAAACCCACGGCATAATTGGCAATTATTTTTAACTTCAGGGCCGGCTCGATAACTTTTGCCGTGATTCTGTCGGTCAAAAGACAGAGCAGACCATCATAGCTCCCATCTAAATCTTCCAGTTTTCCCAATACGACATCATTTTTTAGTGGTTCTATGACTTCGTCATAAAACGGAATCTTATATGTCACCAATATTTTCATATATTTATATTACCAGATTTGATCTTTGGTTAACAATCCCTTTTGTGGACCGACGAAACCAAGAACCGAAGCGGAGTTTTTGGAGCCCCAAACAAGAGCCTCTGAAATAGATTTTCCGTGAATGATGGCTGCCATAAAGCCTGAGCCAAAAGCATCTCCTGCTCCTGTGCGTTCAACTACCGGCGCATCAATAATCGGTGCAAAATAGTCTTTTTGGCCATCAAAACAATAGGCTCCGGCAGGGCCATCTGTCACAACTACAATTTTTGGACCAAGCTTTGCCAATTTCCGAGCGAGATCACGACCATCCAAATCGGTCTTTAATAACTCATTTCCTTCTTCGCGGTTCACAAAAAGCAGGTCGGTGACAGTCAAATCCTCATTTATTTTATTTTCTTTAATTTGGCGGGACCCAGGATTAAAAGCAATTTTGGCATTGTGTTCTTTGGCCCAGATAATTGCCTGATTGTAAAATTCCAGATAGTTTTTTCCGGCGGTAGTCAAATAGATCCAGTCAGATTCAGTATCTGTATCTACCGCAAACTCTCCATCCATAGATGGATAATAAGAAAGAATTGTCCGCTCTTCTTGATAGCCAATGACTACACCAAAGCCAGATTCTACTGGCAGTTGTTTGACAAATTTAGTATCGACTTTCTCTTTTTGAAGACTTTCTAAAACCATTTTGTCAGAGAACCCCGAGCCCAGTGCCCCAACCATTGCCACTTTTAGGCCCAATCGAGAAAGACCAACTGCATTGTTTCCGGTATTCCCCCCCACCGCAAATTCCAGAGCCTGAACCGGAATCTTTTCTCCAAATCCAAGCTCTATTTTGCAGCGTTTTCGGTCAATACTGCAGACTTCGTCAATTTGGTCTTCCGGCAGCTTGATAAAAACATCCATTCTGGCAGGACCTAAACTCAATACATTATATTTCATAATTTTTAATTTTTAAAAATAATCTCTGCTATTTTCTTTGACAAACCAACGGGATCTGTTGCCTGCCAAATGTTTCGGCCAACTGCCATACCCCTGGCTCCTGATTGCATAATTTCACTTGTTTCCTTTAACAATATGCTTTCATCTATTTTTGCTCCACCTTGGGCAAGGACTCCTGTTTTTCCGGCGGACTTGACTACCCAAGAAAAACTGGCAACATCTCCTGTATAGGGAACTTTTACATAATCTGCTCCCAACTCCAATCCAAGCCTAGCAGCATATGCGACAATATCACGAGAAGTCTCGAGATTTTTTACTGACTTACCCCGCGGATACATCCAGGCAATGACTTGAATATTACTTTTGTGAGCTTCGTCTTCAATTGCCGAAAACTCCTGCATCATCTTGGCCTCGTGCTCACTGCCTACAAAGATTGTATAGCCTACGGATTTGGCTCCCAATTCCAGGGCTTTAGCAACGGTGCAGAGTTGTGGACTATAGGGATCTTCGTCGGGATGAAGTTTTGTCTTGCCGTTTAACTTAATTATTAAGGGTAAATTTGTTTTATATTTCTCAGCAATTCCTTCGTGGTAAATAATTCCTGTAAAGACTTGAGCTTTTTCGCCAATATCAATTATTTGCTGGGGGTCAACATTCTCGTCATTAAAGTCGGTCGGGCCATGTTCAAAGCCCTGATCATAGGCCAAGAGAAATTGTTTCATATGTCTATTATAACTCACCCCCGTCCCCTCTCTTAAACTAAGAGAGGGGGTGCCGGAGGCGGGGAGAGTTATTCATTTCCTAACAAAAAATACAATGCTGCGACTACTGATAGTACTCCGACTACCATCTGGAGTGAAACTCCATACATGGAATATTTCAGAAGTGGCATCATTTGGGCCGGGAGCATATGTCCCAATCCTCCAAGGAGTAATAGAGACCAACCGACTGTTGCCCATTTGCCGGAGCAAGAACACCCGCAGGAATCACACTTTTTGCTTAATACTTTGTCACTTTTTTTAACTGCCATTATAATCACCGCCCTTTCCTTAATATAACACTTTTAACCATCTCTTTTATTTTACCAACACTCATCCCATATTTTGCAAGGAGTTGATCTGGGTCACCCGATTCGCCAAACGAGTCTTGCATTCCCACAAATTCCATTGGCACGGGATAGTTTGCCGAAAGCAACTCGGCGACAGCTGATCCCATTCCACCATTTACTTGATGTTCTTCGACAGTGACCACTGCTCCGCAATCACGCGCAGCTTTTAATAACGTCACTTTATCTAATGGCTTGATGGTGTGATTATTTACAATCATTGTTTTTATGCCTTCATCATTCAATTCTTTTGCGGCAATGAGAGCCTGATAGACCAGTGGACCACAAGCAACGATCGCTGCATCCTGCCCATAATTTTCCAAAATTTCAGCCCTCCCGATTTGAAATTTGATATTTGAAGATTGAATGATTGCGGGAGTTGCTTCACGCGTCAGCCGTATGTAGACAGGACCATTTATTGATATTGATGCCTGCGTCGCTTGCCTTGCCTGTATTGCATCACATGGCACAACGACTGTCATGTTTGGCAAGACCCGCATCAGGGCAATGTCTTCCAGGGCTTGATGAGTGGCTCCATCGGGGCCTACCGATAATCCAGTGTGACAGCCAATAATTTTGACTGGAAGGTTAGAATAACAAATTGAAACTCGAATTTGATCCCAATTTCTCCCGGGAGAAAAGACAGCGTACGAAGTAATAAAGGGAATTTTTCCTTCAGCTGCCAAACCCGCGGCAATACCTGCCATATTTTGCTCCGCCACTCCACACTCTATAAATCTCTCGGGAAACTTCTTGGCAAAATCCGCCACCCTTGTACTTTCAGTCAAATCCGCAGTCAAAACGACTATCTTCTGATTGCTAGCTCCTAACTCCAAGAGAGCTTCTCCAAAACCATCGCGGGTTGCTTTACTCATATTCACTCCTTATTTTTCCACCCAAACTTCGCAATTCTTTAAGAGCCTCGGTGGCTTCGGCCCAGTCGGGTGGCTTGCCGTGCCAATTGAAGTCGTGTTCCATGAAATCTACGCCCTTTCCGGGAATGGTGTGAGCAATGATGACAGTGGGATTTTCAAATATCGCTTTGGCTTTATTGAGAGCATCAACAATTTCAGAAATATTATGTCCGTCGACTTCGATAACCGACCAATTAAAAGATTTAAATTTATCGGCCAAAGGTTCTAGAGGCATTATATTTTCGGTAAAGCCGTCTATCTGAATATTATTGCGGTCAATAATGGCTGTTAATTTATAGAGATTATTTTTACCGGCAAACATAATAGCTTCCCAGTTTTGGCCTTCTTGTAACTCAGCATCTGACAATAAACAAATTGTCCGGTAATCTGACTTGTTCATCTGCCCTGCCAAAGTGACCCCGATGGCTTGAGACAAACCTTGACCCAAGGGACCTCCGGTATTCTCGACACCAGGAAATTCTCGGTAATGCGGATGGCCCTGAAGCCGTGTTCCAATTTGGCGCAAAGTCAATAATTCTTCATGGGAAAGATACCCTGCTCGAGCCAGGGCTGCGTACCACACTGGGCAAATGTGCCCATTGCTTAATAATATTCTATCCCTGTTTGGATTCCAGGGATCTTTGGGATCTAAATTGAGAGTCTTTGAAAAATAAATCGCGGTAAAAACGTCCGTCATGCCCAAAGATCCGGCACTATGTCCGCTGCCCGCTGCTACAAGCATCGCAATCACGTCTTCGCGGACTTTCTCAGCAATCAACTCTAACTCCTGTATTCGTAAATTAGATATCATTTGATATTTGTAAATTGGAATTTGAAAATTGATTGAAAATTGAAAATTGTAAATTGTAAATTAGTATCATATCTGAAAGGCTTTTTCATTGGGATTCATCTTGCGCTTAGTATTGTCTTTCATAGCTACTTCGAACAGATTTAGCGCTGCCACTACTTCCCCAGGAGATTCGACCACTCGATAAACCTGAAGATTGTCTGGGCGCATTATCATTTGTGAAATCATGGCTACCATAATCTTTTCCCAAAACTTGCCATATAAAATCAGCGATTTGGAGTGACCGGCATACAACGATGCCAGTTCCCAGGCCATACCAAATTCGGAAATGGTCCCCACTCCGCCTTTGAATATCACATAGGCTTGGCCTACCTCCAGAAGTTTAAGAGTTCTTTCCAGATAGTTATTAGTTTTTATTTCTTTATCAAATTTATTATTAGCGTCCCTGCCTTCAAAATTAGTGATGTCTTTGGGATAGAATGTCACTCCGATAGTGTGACCCCCCACTGACTCGGCCCCTTCGGTGGCTGCTCTCATTACTCCGGGACCTCCCCCATCTGCCACGGCATAACCATTTTGGGCTAGTATTTTTCCAACCTCAAATGCATCGGTATAGACCTGATCGTGAGGAAGAGCGTCGGCAAACCCCAGGCATGAAACGGTTTTTATTTTTTTAATGGCAGTCATACACTCCATGATAACACTCTGTTGGCCCCCACCACAACCTCGTCTACTCCCAGACCGGCAAGCAAGTCCAGATGTTTTTGTTCTACGCCTCCGTCTACGCTAATTAGAAAGCTTAGGTTCTTTAAGTGTCGTAAGTTACTTAAGTTACTTATGGTTTCAAAGATCCTAAGATCCGCCGTCTGTCCTCCATGTCCAGGCTCAATGGCCATCAGATTTACTAATTTTAGTTTTGGTAAATATGGCATGATGGCCTCGATTGGCGAATGAATGTCGAGCGCCAGACAGTCGTAGTTTTCGGGCCTTGATATGCTTTCCATTTGGACAATAATTCTGTCAAAACCAACTAAACTATCCAAATAGCTCTGTAGATTTTTCTCCACTACCATTAAATGCGCATCAATCTTGAGATCATATGGATTTTTGATATCTTTGGGGAGAATTGTCAGATTATTGGTATATTCTCCGTCAATAAAATCAACTTGCACCCGATCATATTTTTTGGTGACACTAACCCTCACCAGAAGATTATTAAATTCTTCAATGTCATTTGTTAAGATGGCTGGAATAATTTGCATACTTGCTCTACTAAACGATTAGCATAACCCCATTCATTGTCATACCAAGCAAGGACTTTGACCAGGTCTCCATCAATAACTTGAGTAAATTCAGTATCGACAATTGCACTAAAACTACTGCCTATAATATCCGACGATACTAGGTGGTCAGACACACCATTAAGGCCAGAGATACCAATAATGTTTTTGTATTGAGAGGTACTTGCATCAACAAGCGCCTGATTTATTTCCTCGCGGGTAACTTTGACTTTTGTTACAAAGACAAAATCAGCAATTGATCCGGTAATGACCGGAACCCGAAGTGAAACTCCGTCAAATAAGCCTTTTAATTCTGGAATAACTTCGGTGGTGGCAATGGCAGCCCCAGTGGAAGTTGGGACAATATTGGCTGCTGCGGCCCTGGCTCTCCTCAAATCATTGTGCGATCCATCTTGTAAATTCTGATCATCGGTATAGGCATGAACAGTTGTCATCATGGCTTTTAATATTCCAAATTTAGAATGAATGACCGCAGCCACCGGAGTAATGCAATTGGTGGTACAAGAAGCATTTGATAAAACAACACCTTCTTTAAATTCATTAACCCCCAAGACATAAGTACCGACGTTACCGCCTTTAGATGGAGCAGAAATTATCACATGCTTGGCTCCGGCCTTGGCGTGCTTGAGGGCACCAAGTTCATCTGTAAATTTCCCTGTGCATTCCAAAACAACGTCCACTCCCAAATCTTTCCAAGGAAGTAATTCCGGATCTCTCTGGGCCAGTACCGGAATTTTTAGTCCCATGCTTTCAATAATCAGATTGTCTTTGTCACTTGTCACTTGTAACTCGAACTGTCTATATGTCGTATCATTATTTAGAAGGTGGCACCATCCCGCCGTCTCCATTGATCCACTGGTATTTATAGCCACGAGTTCAATCTGATTATGAAACTTGGTCAGAATTATCCGGGCCGCCAATCTGCCAATCCTGCCAAAACCATTTATCGCCACTTTTATCATACTTTAATATACCTCATCATGAGTGCCTACGTCTACAAACAAGGCTCTATTGCTCTCGACCAAAATAAACTTAACTCTTTTTCCACGAGTCAGAGAAAAAGCCATATATTCCCGTAATTTCCCTCCCAATTGATGGGTTTTTAATCTGATATCTCGAGGATTATTTTGAAATATTGTGGTTTTCTGATCAAGTAAATTTCTCTCTTTGGCAGAAAGTCTCTTTGATCTCTTTATAAAATGAGACGTCACCCCTACTTCCATATATCTTTATAGTATATCACTCAACTTTTGACCTTTTTTAAGCCACACGGTTTTTCCCGCTTTATATTCAGCAATAGCCTCGTTGAATATCCTTAATGAATACTCTTCCTCCAGTTCTTTTAACCTTAATGCTTTGGCACTATAAACATCTGCACTCATCACTACCACGTCGGGCTTACCGTTATTTACTACCAGTAATAGTTCTCCCGTCTCCTTGATTTTGTCAACCAAAGACCGGTACCCCCTTTGTAGGTCAGCGACAGTGGTGATAAAAGGAATTGCAATGTCCATATGTATATGATAACTCTATATATAGTCATATGTCAAGATAGAGCTTCTATTCCAGGTAAAGTACCGGAAGAAAGATACTCTAGCATGGCGCCGCCGCCGACACTAATCCAATCAAATTTATTTCTCAATTTATATTTTTCTATCGCCGCTTCAGTGTCACCGCCTCCGGCAATTTTATAAGCCTTGCTATTTGCCACAGCCATAAATATTTTTTGGGTCCCCCCCGGAACCTCTTCGTATTTCCCTAAAGGTCCAGCAACTACAATGGTTTTGGCATTGGAAATAGTAAATTGGAAATTAGAAATTGCGTCATCTGATATATCTAAACCATCTGGACGAAGATCAGCTCCGGGAAGCAAACCGCCACGTAAAACTGTCCATTCTTTTTTCTCCATCTCATCTGCATATTTAGCTTTGTCTCCCGCTTTAGCTCCGCCAATTACCAAGAGACCTTTTGTCACTTTAGAAAGTACTTCTATCTCTTTCTCAAACCGAAGACCTATCCCTACTTGTTTCCCTTGTGACTTCATTAGTCTGGGTAAGGCATCAATAGAACAATGCCGCCTGTGGCTCGTAGCAAAGGCTTCGTTGATATAGACATCAAAGCCAGAGGCCAATTCTTGGGCTAGGCTTTCATCGTTGGTTTCTTCACGCAGATCACTGCGTAAATCAAAATTTATATCCACTCCCAATTCCATGACTTGATCAATATTTCCTTTGTGACCAATGACTTTGACTCTCTCGGCCCCTCTAATTTTTAGATATTCAACTATATCTTTGGTGGCTTTGCGCCTTTGAGCCTCTGCGCCTACCCATTCTAGGTCTGCTCGTACAAGCACATTCTTTTCGGCTACCAATATGTCACGAATGGAAGTCATATCACCCTTTCAAACCTTCTAACTTTTTCGATTCTTCTCAAATAACGTTCGGTCTCGATAAATGGCGTTTCCAAAAACTTTTCTACCAGCTTCAGAGCATGGGTCTCATCAGTGTTATCGGCCGCTAACGCCAAAATATTGATATTGTCATCTTTGCGGGAGGCGTGCACCTGATCTTCAGCAAACCCTAGGCCCGCCCGGACATTGGGTAGTTTGTTGGCAGCAATACTGACCCCCGTCCCGCTTCCGCAAATTACAATTCCCCGGTTTTTTTCCGGACGTTGAGATACTTGTTCGGCTACCAAAAAAGTACTTTCGGTAAAATCATCGTCGTGGTCATAGGAAAAAGGCCCCATATCCTCAAACTCATATTCACGGGCAGTTAGCCATCTGGCTATTTTGCCCTTCAAATCATATCCTCTGTGGTCTGCTCCTAGATATATCATCGCATCAAGACTCCACCATTAACATCTATTGTAGCTCCGGTAATGTGGACAGCGTTGTCACTGGCCAAGAAATAAATAGCGTTGGCAATGTCAGATGGATTGGCCATTTTTCCCAAAGGAGTCTGGTCTACATCAAAAGCTATATCTGTCCATTTGCGGGCATCGAGGAGTCCAGTGTCGGTGACCCCCGGAGCTACACAATTGACCCGGATTTTTGGGGCTAGAGCCTTGGCCATGCTTTTGCTAAAAGCTAAGATTGCGCCTTTGGTGGCTGCATAGATTGGATCGCTGCCACTGCCTACCTGCCCGGCGACGGACGAAATGTTTATTATTGAGCCCTCAGTCATTCTTTTCAAAATGGCTTGGGTACATAAATAAGTACCGATCTCATTGACAGCAATCACTTTGTTAATTGATTCCAAATCATATTCCGGCAATGTCTTATTACCAAATATTCCAGCACAATTAACCAAACAGTCTATTAGGGGATATTTTGCAAAAAACTTTTCTACGCTTTCAGGGTTAGTAACGTCGGCATCCTCCCGGCTCATGGCCACGATCTTCCAGCCCTCTGCGGCAAACTTTTCAGATGTTGCTTTACCAATCCCACCAGTCCCACCAGTAATAATTACCACTTTATCCATAAAAAAAGTATATCATATATTATGATGACAAAAAGACAGGCGATTATAAAGGCCGTAAGTTTGATTGCCATTATTCTTATAATTTCCGGAATATTATTTCATTTACAAAAATTGATTGGCCTAGAAACACTTAAATCTTTTATTCTGCAATCGGGCCCATTGGGACCTATCGTTTATATTCTGCTCATAGTTTTGTCTCATATCTTTGCCCCCATTCAAGGATCTCCTGTCTATTTTCTGGGCTTTGCGGTTTTTGGCAAATGGACCCTTATCTACACTTATGTTGCGCATCTTATAAGTAGCTTTACAAACTTTTGGATAGCCAGAAAATTGGGAAGAGGAATTGTGGTCAAACTAGCCGGGAACGAAGGAATGAATAAAATCGACCGCTTGGCCCAAAATGACGGAGTAAAAATATTAATCATTTTGCGTCTATTTCAGGGATTCATTAGTGATTTTGTATCTTATGCCGCTGGTCTTACTGCAATTAAATTTTCCACTTACTATATTATTAGTGCTCTGGCTACAATTCCAGGAATGTTAATTACCTGGGTTCTTCTTGACCAATTGCCACCGGATCAGGCATTCTTTTGGGCTTTGGCTATCGGCGGACTTCTGTTTATTATTCCCTCTGTTTATTATTTGTTGAAAAAGAAACTCAACTAAATGCCTCAGCAAGCTCACTCAATTCTGTTTCTGGATCCTCGGCTTTGACAATGTCGGTGGCAATCAAGAATCCTTTGGCCCCAAGCTTTAATCCAGTTTTGATATCTTCAGGACTATGAATTCCGGCACCAATCAGGACCGGAAGCTTGATGTTGGATATCAGGTGTTGAATGACATCTGGTTTTTCAGAAGACACTGATTTTTCAATATTTCCTATCAACTCGCGGGGCTCATAGGCTATATAATCAGGTAATAGTTTGCTTGCTTTGACTGCCTCTTGAAAAGAATTAACACAGATACAAAATGGTGTTTTACATTTGGAGGCTTGGGTCGCAATCTCATCCCAAGACAATAAATAGTCGGAATGATTAAGTAGTGTGCCACTAAATCCGGAGGTTGTTGGTTCAAATTTTTGTGACCAACATTCAATATCTGGTTGAATATCCTGAGGTTGGACACAAATAATAATCTTGACTTTGGTCTCGTCTGCTACTTTCTTACAAATCTTGGCTAAGTTCACAGCCTCTTGCCCTGAAACGTATTTCTTAAAGTTTACGATTATCATAGTGGGGATAGGTTGTGAGTAATGGGTAGTGGGATAAGGGTGAGGGTCAGGATGGGGATTCCCGTCACACTACTCACAACCCACAACTTAATCCTCATATAGTGTTCCAACTTTCAGCTAATCTATAAAGTTGTTTTCCAGATATATTATATATTGAAATTAATTCATCACACAATTCACGACCCACCACTTCCCCATATAAATCTCTTATCATACTTAAATGCACCATCATCTCATTACACTCTCCAGTAGCATCTCTTAAATATTTTTTCCATTCTTTACCAGAAGTCCTTCTCGCATAACCTTCGGCAATCAATGCACAAGGAGATTTAGAAGCCCTACCCGCTTGGTCAATTAACCCAAATCTCTCAGATGAGGGCAATTTTGGTAAAACATCTTTGTGAATTTTCAACATGGCTTGATATAGACTTTTATAAACATTTAAATCGGAAAACCCAACTACTTTATCCATTACTGTTATTTATACCACCCACTCCCCATCCCCACAACTTATCTCACTACCCACAACCCACTACTCAACCACAAGCTTACCAACCATCCCCATTTTCCGATGAGTTCCAACTGAACAGTAATATTCAAAAGTGCCGGCTTTATCCGCCACAAACTCCACTTCCTCTTCTTCCTCAGCTCCAATCTGGTTGGTAACCACATCAAATTCATCGATGTTAAAATCATGAAAGCCTTCGGAATTTTTGAAGATAATTTTGACGGTATCTCCCATCTTGACTTTAATTGTTTTGAGATCATATTTGAAATTTGAGGCTGTTACCGTAAATTCTGCTGCGAGACTAGCGACTGGACTTGCTTCCACCGGAACGGGAGTTACAACAACCGGGGATAATGTGGGAGAAATTACTGGCACAGGACTACTGCTTTTAGTTAACACAAATACTACAACTGCCCCAAGCATTATCACTCCACCAATTACTAAACCCCATATTAAATTCTTGTTCATCCTGTTAACGATAATATCACAATCCTTAAAAAATAACCAGGCTTTTGTATACTTCTTTGAAAGTCAATTCATATTCATTCCACCTGTTGTGTGGAGTACTAGCCTCAATCATCAGCAGCGTCTGTCCTTTTTGGACTAGGACTTTTTGCTCGGCATAAAAAGTCAAAATTACCAAATTGGTTTCGCCTATATTTATATACTCCCTGTTACGGATCTCGTCTTTTGTGAGACTGTCCACATAGTCTGGAAAGTTTAGAGATGTGGAAATCGGTTTGACACCAAAAATTATAGACGGATTTTGAGGGTGGACAAAGGTTGTCAGTTTTTTGTCTTCTTGTATTAACCAATTTTTGGGATAGCGGATCCGGAATCTCAGCTTATCATTGACATAAGGACCTATTAGCGTCTCGGGATATTTTAAGGACTTAGTATCCTCCCAACCCTGACCATATTTTGCCGTTTCTTCTTTTTTCCAATTCCGGTATTCTCCCATTGACCCAATAACCCCAATAACCCCAATAACCCCAATAACCAAATGTTTAAGTGGCAAATTTCGCATAAATGTATTATACTGGATATATGAAATTAAAAACTCTGACAATTTTGGTATTTGTGGTTGCCGCCAGTCTTAGACTATCTGCAGACAAGAAATTTGCGTATTTGAACTTTACCGGTCTTAAAGATGTCTCAAAAGTAAACTATGTCCTGACCTATGACACTAATCGTGGTCAAAAAGGCTTAGAGGGGGGAATGAAACTCAAGAAAACTACTAGATCTTTGAGAAGGCAAATTCTTGGTACTTGTTCATCTGGAAAATGTGTCTATCATCAGGGGATTAAAAATGTAGAACTGGTTACTACTTTTGTAGGCCGAAGCGGGAAATTGACCACCACGACAGTCCGAGTACCATAAATCCAATCACATAACCCCCCACCACATCGACTATCCAATGCTCTCCAAGATATACTCTTGATATTCCCACCATAAGAATCATAAGTATCCCAAGTAACTTAAGTAACTTAGAATGAGTGGTAACCATAAGTATCCCCCAAAATACTACATAACTGGCCGCGTGTTGGCTTGGGAAGCCAAAACCGGTTTCCAAAGCTCCAAGTGGTCTGGGTTCGGCAACCACTCTTTTGAGTATTTGGACCACGGAGATAGTCATGAGATTAGCAACTGCAAACAGACTGGCAAATTTATATTTGTGATGGTAAATATACCACCCCACCAAAAGTGCCATCCCAACAAGGAATGGCACCCGTTCTCCCGGAAGACTTATCAATTGCATGAGTAATTGCATTTAGCTATTATATGCTATGGACTATTTATTGTTGAATTGGATCCAGGGATTTACTCCCAAATCTTGGGATTGGTTCTTTTCCTGGTTTTCTCTGCTGGGTAGATTTGAAATTATATCCTTGTTTGTGCTCATATTTTTGTGGTTAAATTACAAAAACTTATTGAATCTCTACTTAGGTCTTTTTTGGTATTTTGTGGGACTGGTTTTGGAATTTTTATCCAAAAATTGGATTTTCCATCTTGCTCCGCCTATTGCTCTAAACCGAACAATAAATATATTGAATTTGCCAAGAATAAATATTGAGAGCGATTTTTCTTTTCCCTCGGGACATGTTTATCGAATGACGTTTCTGGCCCTAATTGCTAATTTCTATTTTCTAAAGACCAAGAACTATGTGGGGATGACAATCACATGGATTATTTTCATAATCATGATTTATTCACGTGTATCTTTGGCCGAACACTGGCCAAGTGATGTCATCGGTGGAATTATCTTGGCAATATTTATGCTCAAGCTTACTTTTTCATCTATAAATAATTTCCTTCGTCACAATTTCATTCACTAAAATTTTCCCGTTCATAATCAATTTATAGGGGAAATTTGCAATTCCGGGCTGTCTTTTTACTAAAACTGAATAATTATCACTTAGGGGCAGAGAATATTGTATTTCCACAACCACCGATTTTTGTGCTGGTACCTTGACCCACATTCCCACTATTTTAAACTTGTCCCTGATTTCAATGTCATAATTACCTTGAGCAATCTCCGCTGTAACCGGAATAATTACCCGTAGATAATTAATGTAATCCCCTCCCCAAAATACCGGGGGCATGGGGTTGGTGAATTCGTTATTGTTTTTATATTTGATCGTAAGTTTTTCAGAATTATTTGATACTTCTTGCACCACTTCGCGCTCAACACAACAGTTTGCCTTATTGGCACCCAAATTACTTTCGACAACATATAAATAATCGTAAGAATAGTCCCCCAAACCCCCATCCCAATATTTTTGACTTATCACTTTCTGTACTTCCGGGTCTTTGGCCCAAAGCAAAATCTGCTTGTTTCTTAGGTCTTGGTATACCACTCTAAGTAACTTAAGTAACCCAGGATATTTTTGAGACTTAAGATTACTTAGAATCTCTCCGGCGGTAGTAGACAAAAAACCCCGCTTGTCCTTATGTATTTCAGCACTAGTCTGGGCAAGATTAACCAAATTTTTGTTGGGTATTTCTAAAACATCTAGTATCTTTTGGACCGTAATCAAATTTATGGCGACCAAGCCATCAACTGACTCGCCACCCTGACCAAAAAACCAGGCAATCTGAGGTCCAGCTACTGTAAAATCGGGGTCCCAATTACTGTCTCGTAGTTTCCAATTTCCATGATCAAAGGCCCGATCGAGAGGTTCGGGTGGCTTGACATACCCATACAATTGGCCATCCGGCTCATAAATATCTTCAAACTTTGTGCTTTGCAGAGTACCGTTTCTGAAGCGCAATCTGGCATAAGATCCCATAAAACCACCGGTGGCCCGGAGTTCGGTATTGTTTTGCAAAAGGACAATATAATCTTTATTTAAGATTTGAGGTAATTTGTCTACCAACGGCACACCGCCCGCACACCAGGAAAAATATTTGTAGCCGTCTTTGAATCTGATGGGGTCATCTGTCAAGATGGCTCTAAACATCTGGCCGGTTTTCCAAGCACAGCCACCACCAACAGAAATCAGTATCAGGAGACAGGATACAGAAAATACGATGAATTTTTTCATTTGAATCTATGATACAGATATTTATCCAAGAATTCTTGCTCAGTCTCAATTCTCAATAAATGTGGCATGTATTTAGCATTGGCCAGACCCCGATAGCCAATTGAAATAATCGCCAAGACAATTACCAAGCTCACAAAGAATTTGTTTTTCTGAATCAGAATAGCCGTCAATACCGACCAGGCCGGAAGATATGGCATCAAGAATCTGCCGCCGCCGGTATGCGGAGTCAGAAACCAAATTACAAAACTCAAAGTACAATAAATTATTAATAATTTATATTTAACCCAAAAATGACTAAATGACAAAATGATAAATGGTAAAATAATTATGTATATTGGGTTAATTGGATCAGCCAGGCGCAAGATATTCAGACTAAAATTCCAGTCAATAAGATAGCTTGAAAAAATTGGATAAACAGGATTACCCGTGTTTAAATAATTGAAGAGCAACCATGGACTAACAATCAAAATAGGCAATAGGCAATAGGCGATAGGAAGCCCCAGAATAATAAAGATGGGTAATGAACCCAAAGATAAGATCTTGGTAGAAACGGCCAGACCCAAAATAATGGCGGTCTGAAGATATTTCTTTTCCAGAAACAAATATAATGCCAATATCTCAAAGAAGGTTCTGCCAAGATCAATATAGGCGGTGATTGATTGCCAACCCACGACCAGATTGCTATAAAATATAATACAAGCCAACAAGGAGTAAGTATTATTTAAATATTTCCTTGCCAGTTTGTAAATGACAATTAAAGTCAAAATTCCAAAACTAAAATGAATCAGTTGGGCGCCGGGATAGACATATAACATGTCCATTAGTTTTGGCAAACCACTGTAATACAAATCTCCTCCCAAGAAAGTAATTTTGTGCATCGCAAGCCAGATTTTTGGAATAGTTGTGTGGTACCAAAGTGCGTCAAAACCAAGCTCTGGTCCTAATGCACCGATTAGATTTACAAGTGCCTGAAGAAATAAAATAGAAAATAATCCCCACCGAACACCTCCCCTCCTGCGGGTTTCCCCTCCTAATTTAGGAGGGGATAAAAGGGGTGGTACTGATAGTAAAACTAATATTAAAGTTGCATAAATGGTGGTTGGATTTAACCACCCCACTAATCCCAACCCCATCAGGGTATAAGACAAAATGCCTATAGAAACGGCCAAGGCAAACATATCTTTGCTCTACATAAAATATAAAATAGGTAATCCAATAATATCAACACTGAAGCTGTAATAATAAGTATCCGAACAAATTTATTCAAGGTTTATATTCGTTATATTTTTCAAATAAAAGTAGAGTCCAGCGAATAATATTATTATCAAACTAAGTACAATTAAGAGTGGATCACTCAACGATATTCCACTCCCTATATAAGCCAGAATTAAGGCTGGCATGATTTGGGCACAAACAGTTAATGGTAAAAATGTTTTTAATTTCATATTTGAAATACCTGCTAGATACGAGAGAGTGTCGTTAATTGAGAAACCAATGAATATGAGAAACTTGTGGCGATCAAAAATCATATTGTACTGCTCAATATCTTCTGTATGTGTAAAATGATGAATAATTCTTTTTCCAAAAGTTAGACCAATTAAAAAATTAATAATTGTTCCAATTATTTTTGCGATCCAATTTAGTAAAAATCCCGACCATGGGCCAAAAATAAAACCACCGACTATTCCAAACACACCGTGGTTGAGTGGAGTAAATACGACGGGAATGATTGATATAGTTACAAAGATTAACGGCGCCCATAAACCAAAACTTTGTATAAGTGAACTGATTTGTTGGCGGTTTGAGAAAAATGTTTCAGGGAACAAAAAACCAATCGCCGGAATTAAAAAACCCATCGCGAAAGTGATTAGAGTAAACAATGTTCCTTTGGATATCTTTGTCATTTGGGTAAGTAAAAATGTTTCTTCATAAAGGCTCTTCCTGATCCAGATTTTAAATATTTTTCAAAATTAAAGGCTATATATTTATTACTGAAAGCAAAATAAGAATATAAAGTTATTGGTAATCTATTTTTAGTTGCTGGAACTTCACCTTTTTGATGTCGTACTACTCTACTTTTTAAATCGTCGGTACAACCTATATAAGTTTTTGAATCGGAACAAGTAAGTGTGTAAACATAATACATAGTACCCGCTTTCACAAATAGCGGACATTGTCTCGCTGAAACCCGATGAAGCCCGACTACGCTAAGGCTTCGTCGAGGTGAAAGCGGAGGAGGCGAGATTCGAACTCGCGATGAGGTTACCCCCAAACAGTCTTTCCAGGACTGCGCCATAGACCAACTAGGCGACTCCTCCAAGCTTTCGCTTATTTTATCACTTGATTCTTCTATACCCATCAGGTAATTGTTCTAATCTATTATTTGGTTCTTTTAAGAAAGATTCTTGCAATATCCTTAATCCTGGTTCACTCCTAGGAGACATATGCCCCCATGTCACAAATCCTAAGAGGTCTTTTCGCGCATTACTATCTTCGATTACTTGGGCATGGGGAAAATATGTATTATATGTATTTGTTATCTTTACAGCAAAATCTCCACTTCCTGGGGGTACAATAAACATCGCTGGCACTTCAGCAATTTTTTTCAAAATTGATTCATCGGGAT
>CAYITQ010000007.1:0-28347 GCA_964366335.1 uncultured Gammaproteobacteria bacterium | reverse complement strand
ATGATACGCAAGTAAACAACAACTATTTGCAATCGAAAACTACTTTCTTTAAAACTGTAGTAAAATACTAAGACGATGAAAATTCTCCAGTGGTCGATGACGATTCCAGAAGATAAAGAGCAGACGTTTATCGAATGGTTTAACGAAACTGCTGGCCCAACTTTTGAAGGGTTTGGAGCCAAAAAACACGAGCTTCATAAAGTTGAAGACAAACAAATTGTAGGTAGACAAACTCTTGAAAAAGACAGGTTTATTGAAAGAGTTTATTTTGAGGATAACTTTAACCTACCTGATTATTTTGCTAAGGTTAAGAATAACTCCGAAGCACACAAGCTCTCCCAGAGTTACGAAGAAGTTTTTGGAGCAACGAATATAGAATTACGAATTTTAGTTTCTTCTTAATTTGGTATATTAAGTGCCAACTGGTTATAACACTGAGCTTGCCGAAGTGCTCCCCGTCGTAGAGGACGTTCGGACTTACTTTCTATCCAGGCCAGCCCTCCAATTTGTTTATCCTTAATTAGGGTCGTAATCACATTCATGACCTGGAAATTTAATCTTGTCGTCTCTATAGGGTGCTAATTTCATATGATATTTCTTAAACATCTCAAATATAAAAATTAAAACCGCTGGAGCAAGCTGTCTAGCGATTGCCCTAAATCCTACTTTGTTAATTAAAGGGTGGGTCGGCGATAATTTAACCTCCTCCGTTTTGATGATTTTTCCTTCTGCAAACGTAGCTTTTCCTGCTGGCACTTCATTTGGTATAACGCCGTGTTTTCGTAAAGTATCTAGTAACTTAATGCGTTTAGAATGAACAAAGGTGTTTCTGACAAAATCCCTAAGCAGTTCTATTGCCTCTAGGTCTTTTTTATCGAGTATCGTCTCTAAAACAGGTCTTACGTCTTTTTTGTAGCCAACTTTTTTGCTTTCAACCATTTGGTATTGTGATTCTAAAAAAGTCATGACTTCATCCCAACTGTTGAATTGATTACGCAGTTGAGCCTTGTGAACTTGCTCGATAACCCACACTTCATTTGTGAACTGTTCCATGAACATGCCAGCACCCGTAAGCCCCAGCATAAATTGACCATTCCGGCAACAAGCATAGATTTCCAGATATAGGAAATTCAACTCTGGGTTTCCAAAGCTGTTGCAATCAGATAAAACTTCCCTTAATCCCTCAGAGCGGTATTTATGAATATAGCCGTCGAGGATTGCGATTGTTTTAGTGTCATCATCATTTTCCATATAGTTAAATTGTTCCTTTAATTTTTTTAGCCCTGGGCAACGGCACATATGCCATCCCCATCTTAAAAAAATCTACTTTACGCCCCGAACCCATCATTGGTTTAACCATATCTCTTTGCGTAATTTTCGCCAATTCAATATAGTTCCCCTTATACTGTAAGTTAGTTTTAGCCAAATCCGCTCCTCTTAAAAATACTCGAGCAATTATAAAATTACCAATAGGCGCTTTATCAAGATGAAAAAGCAACCAGATTTCTCTTACTGAGGTCTGGATATCCTTTAATCCGTTGATGACATCGATTAACCTTGTCTCCCCTTTTGTATGGATGTAACAAATCAAAAAGGTTGAAAGATTGTATGCTTTATCACTAAGTTTTGTCTTAATATGATTAGCAATGTTTTCCTTGGCGTGTTCGTCATACTCACAAACTTCAATCTCTATCACTTCCCGAGTAACTCCCTTTTCATTAGGTTTAGGGTTCCGAAACCCAATAGCAAAAACGTCTGGAGCATCGTTCTTCTTTGGGTTTTCTCTAAGCCAGTATTGACACTTTGTGATTTGAGAGTAGCCAAGAAGAAAAACGGCTGCTGCCCACGCTTCTCGAACAGGTTTGAAAGCATCAACTTTTAAGGCTTTTTCAATCCCGTCTCTTTCGTAAAGCCCAACCATCCTCTGTAAAGCCTTGTTTGGGCTAAAGAAGATGTCTATGCTGTCTAATTCTGGCGAGTAATTTGCTTTCATACTGTTTCACCTCTGTAATTTATGCGATCCCTTATATTCCGGGAGTAACTTTTCTAACTTTATGCCATAACATCTCTCTACTGGAAGTCCTCGCTGAAACAAAAAATGGTCTTCGGTCTTTGTCCCATCTTTTTTTGTGTACCTAAGACCAACAACCATACTGCCTGGTAAGCTTGTTGGGTGAGAAATTGTTACTTTTGGATTTAAGCCATCATCTTGTCTAAGCTGAATTCCATGATTTATCAGAATATCCACTACGCTTTGGTGAAAATTAGTTGGTCGGCTACCAGAATATACCTGGTCGGTTATAATTTTTAATTCATCAAAGAAATTGTCCATGCCCTAATTATATCAGTGAACAAAAAACCAACACACAAAAAACCCGATATAAGGAGAAAAATAGCTCGAGGAGAAATTTAATTACTGAGGAAAAAATTCAATCGGGCTTTTTCAGGTGGTCAAGCTGTTTGGCTCCGCGGCAGGGACTCGAACCCCGAACCTCGATCTTAACAGGATCTTGCTCTACCATTGAGCTACCGCGGAATGCTTGCTCATTATACTTCGGGTATATACCTTTTGACAAACTCTCTTCCTCGAAAACTTTTTAATTGCTTTTCTCGTTTTAAAGCCTGGATTCTATCACTGACAGGCTCTGAGTATATTAATATCCAACTTCCAGAAAATGACTTAGTGTAGTGATGTTTGGAATTATTTTTGTCGTTGTGTTCAACAATTCTTCTATCTAGATCAGAAGTCTGTCCGATATAAATCTTATTGTGATTCTTGTTATATATTGTATACACCCAAAACATATTAGATCTTGCTCTACCTCCGCCGGCCGGCGGAGAGCTACCACGGAATAAGTTTTTAAAGACCAGCCTCGATTATACAATATGAGCGATTGATGTGATACCGGCTTCTATCTCCCTATGGCAATTTGAACAAACCAATTGAAACTGCTTAAACTGCTGTTGACAGAAAATTTTGGCTGGTATAATATTAAATCAGTGAAAAATGTTGCGGGTTTATTGTTTGTCTTCTTCTGCTTATGGGGGTATTTGCTGCTGTCGGTATCTTTGGTCCGGGCCACGACCGTCACCCCCTCTTCATACAACTGGAGTTCCACTCTTGGCCTTGGGCAAACCAAAGTCTTGGGACTTACGGCTCCAGTCAGGTTTGGCCGCTATATGTTTGGAAAAAATCTGACACCCGCCAGTCCTTTTTACTTTGTCAAACCCTTGCAAGAAAGAGTCCAGCTGGTCCTGACCTTTGATCAAAAAAACAAAAACAACTTGATGATTCAAATTGCCGGTGAGCGCTTGGAGGAAATACAACAATTGGCCGCCTCCGACAATTCCCGGGCTATTTCCTCCGCCGCAAATTCGTACCGTCAGACCATGACGGAGGTTTCCGACAATCTCGTATCGTTAAGCGGCCAAAATAAAAATGTCACAGACCTGTTGGGAAATCTGGAAACGGAAACCGCCAAACATAATGTAATTTTGGAGCAAGTCCGGATTCAGGTTCCCAACCAAGCGGATGCCGCCGTTGGCGAAGCCTTGAAAGCCAGCTGGAAAGGCACCGATACTGTGGCTGATTTGAACAACCGTCCGGCTATACCGGACGATTTGGTGGCCCGGTTGCAGTCACTGCAATCACAAGGCTTGCTGTCTTCGCAGGAAGTAAACAAGCTAATCGGCGTCAAATCCAGAGCGGAAGCCAGACAAGAGGTGGGCAAATACGTCAAAGAAGGAGTAGTCTCCCAATCGGATTTTATCAGTCTAAACGAGACCAGCAAAAGTCTCTACCCGGATGAATTTTTTAAGATACATGAAACCATGCGTTTTCAGGAAATGCAAAGACTCGAAGAACAAAAACCCGGTGACACCGTCCTCAACAAAATTCAGGCTTTTGCCAAAACTTATAACCCCGGAGACCAGGTGCCTGTGGAATTGAGAAAATATTGGGTACCGGTAGTCAGATTGGAAGAAATCCAAAATACTCTCCGGCCAGACTTAATTGACGCCAGTCTGTTTAAACCAGACGGCCAAGATTCAAAGAAATTCAACGAAATAGTGGAACGCTTCAAACCCCGGCCCGAAGATTTGGCTATGGTCAATAATTTCATTTCAAAAAATAATGTGGAAATCGGCAATCTTCCGGTGGAATATCAAAGAATGTATAACCTCAGTCAAAAATACGGAGCCCAATGTGGAGCCGGTTTCGATTGGGTCTCACGGCCGCAAAGTCCGGCTGGTGGATATTGCGCCCCAAGCGGGGCTGATGCCAGAAACAAAATTAATTGTCCGTCCAATTCCCATTTTGTGCCGGTATCAGATAATCCAAATGGAGGTTATTGTATTCCCAATTACACCCAGAACGACTCCGGCCAATCGTCCGGTAGAAGTACTTTTAATAATCCCTATGCCCTTCCCCCCCTGACCACCACTCCGGGTGGTCCCTATTACACCGGTCAGGGAAAGTGTGGACCCAATTCCAATTGGGTCCCGGAGGCGGTCAATCCCCAAGGGGGATATTGCGTACCCAATCCCCAAGCTAATACTCAAGTCACTGGTCCTAGCCGGGAATCTCAGGAAGCAGCTTGTAAATCTGGTGGTGGAACCTGCGTCAGCTGGAACAATGGAGCTTGCGGTTGTGAAAGACCGGATTCCCGTTCCGCCTGCAAACCACCCGAGCGTGGTTGTGAATCCGGAAAGAATTGGGATCAGCAGGCCTGCACTTGCCGCGACAGTGATTATAATTATCCCACGACCCAAGGTGGTGGCAACAACTCCGGTCCCAGCCGGGAATCTCAGGAAGCGGCTTGCAGATCTGGCGGCGGAACCTGCGTCAGCTGGGTAAATGGAGCTTGCGGTTGTGTCAGGGCCTCGGACGTTACCAACAATCCCCCTATGGGATATGGTTCTTGCCCTTCGGGTCAGTATTGGACCGGCAGTAATTGTCAAAATTCCAGCCAACCGCCTACCCCCGAATCGACTCCACCTCCACCTCCCCAGCCGAATGTTCCTGTGGAGACGGCATCCCCCGCTCCATCATCTCCTCCGGTTTCCGAGCCGGCTCCCGTTGCTCCAAAACCGGAACCTACCGTCGCCAATTAACCCACCCATTGTTAAGTGCTTGTAATTACCCACTCCTTCACCATTTCATTTTCGGGGATGAAAGAAGGCGAAACCCGGGCCCACTTTTTCGGTCGTCATTTTGGGCTTCATATACAGCCACTGCACATAAAACAAAATATAATTTATAATTTTTAATTTATAATTTTTAATCAATTTATAATTTTTAAATTTTAAATTTTCAAATGATTTTTTATATGCATTGGGCAAATAATCCTTGACCCACGCATTTTGTTTTAGAAATTGGTCTTGCACTCCGCCTCTATCAAAAATACATTTGGCTTGCAATATTTCGTGAGAGGTGTATAAACTATGAGTATGCATAACTAAGTTGTTAGTATCGAGCCATAAGTTGGTGCAAATTTTATCGGGAGCGGTTTTTGCGCCCGGAAAACGGCGGTATTTCAAAAAATAAACATTTACTAAAAATCTAGTTATCCAAAGAGTGTTGGGATAAGTAATTATCATCAAATCAATATCGTCTGACTTTTTGCAATTATTCATAGCCAGGGATCCGGTCACAAAAATAGCCGCAACTAATGGTAATTTCGCCAGTCTGGCCGCTTGGCGGTAAGCAATCCCCCATTTTAATAAACTATATTTTTCTCTAAGCCTTCGTATCTTTTCTAGCTTAGGTCTTTTGGGTAACCACCGGACTTTTGCACCCGACCAAAACTCTAATTCATCTTTTGTCAACGGATAATCATACTGATCAAAGTATTTCAGGGTCTCAAGGTGTCGGGGGGATAATTTGTGTCGCCAAGCCATACTGGGATAATACCCCATTTATTCCTGTTGACAAGGTCTTGGTAACTTCTGTGGTTTGCCGGCCGGCATTGACATCCGTAACCGCCTGAGCATAGAGAGCATTTATTTTGGAATTAATGCCTGTCGGTCCATCAAAAGTATTGGACACCAAGTACCAAGATTTGGAATTTATGGCCTGAGCAGCATACGGAGATACTAAAGGATCTGTCAATAGTGGTTGCATATCAACCCGGCTGTAAATTTCGCCAAAAGCTCTCGAACTACTGGCCGATTGATACAATTTTTGTAAAGTTTCACGACCAGACAGGTATTTGACCCACTTCCAGGCGGCCGCACCTTGGGTAGATTTCTTACTGACCCCCTCGGCCCAATAACTGGCCCAGGTGATGGGCTTTTCACCCCGGGCGGAGTCGAGAGGCAGCTGGGGAATGGGATGCACGGAAAATTTTAACTTTGGATTAATGGCTTGCAAATCAAATACCCGCCAGGATGGCGCAAAATACATGGCCAGCTTACCATTGGCAAACATCACGGTTGATGTGGGTAGTGTGGAGTCCCAAATATGATCGGCCCGGTTGAAAATCGTGTAATATTGTAAAGACTCTTCGGCAGATTGCCCGACAGGAGAAGCCAGATTGACATTGTTTTGCAGCATCAGGACACCCAAGATATCCTGCCAATGATCTACATTGTCAGCTGTCCCCATGGCTGCTCCCGAAATTAATATTTTGTCACCACTATTACACCGGCCATCTTCGGAATCACAAACCGACATTTCACCCGCCGTCTTTCTCAGTTCTTCCCAGGAGGTAGGCACCGTCTTACCCCCCTGGGAAAACAATTCGTCATTTGTAAATAACGCCAGCCCATCAATCATCAGGGGTACGGCCATATAATTTCCCCCTGCCCGCAAGTCGTTTCTGGTAACACCATAAAAAATACTCTCGTATTCGGAAGCCGAATAAACTTCGGGGGGAATCGGAGCTAGCTCGGACTTAAACATTGGCATCCAGGTATTGTGAATACGGAAAACATCCGGACCGCGTCCCGCAGCCAAGGCATTTTGCAGTCTTTCCCGGTATTCACGCTGAGACTGAAAAATATAATTTATTTTTATAGTAGGATTAGCGGCTTCGAAGTCAGATATAACCGGCCGCATCACACTCTCGGGTTCCCACAGCCCCCAATAAGTTACAGTCACCGGCTCTACTTTTTTATTTTTAAGTTTTGGGGGAAATTTAATAATTACCAAAGCCACCACCGCAGCCAGAACTATCCCCGCAATAATAATACCTATTATTTTTTTAAGATTCATAATTAAAGTATATCACGATCCAAATCGCGTTTTTTGATGGCTTCGCGTTTTTCATATTTCTTTTTCCCCCGGGCCAGACCTAGTTCGATCTTTACTACTCCGGACTTGGTATACATGGCCGTTGGCACCAAAAGCTGTCTGGCTTGTTTCATTTTCGATTGCAAGGCCAAAATTTCTCTTTGGTTCAGGAGTAATTTGCGGGTACGCAGAGGATCATAGTCGGTATTATCAGCATGGATATATGGGTAAATATGTGCACCTATAAGCCAGGCCTCCTGACTGCCAAATTTACTGGGCCTAAATTTCACAAACGCGTGCGACAAATCTATTTGACCGAGCTTGGCGGATTTGGCTTCAGGTCCGGTGAGAACAATGCCCGCTTCAATTTTTTCGGAAATCTGATAATCAAACTTGGCTTTTTTGTTGATATATTTCATATCTCAATTTGCCAGATTTTACTTCCCGCCAGCAAATATACTCTGCCCGCTTTTTCGTTGACCACTAGGCTTGTGGTTCCCGCCAAAGAGGAACTGAGATAAGAGGCAGAATATTCTCCGGTTTTTTTGATAGTTACTACCCGGCTGTTGGTCCGATCCAATATATACAAATTCTCGGCATCTTCGTTGGTATATATTATCGGGTTTATCCCTAAGGGTTTTTCTAACCCGGAAATTTCAAATGCTTCTTTGACACCACGGGTCAACTTAACAATGTTTTGTCCATTCACAATCCACAGACTGCCATCAATGGCAAGCGTTGTCGAACCAGATAAATCAACTGTTTCGCTTTTGGCAATCCAGTTTTGCTTGTTGCCATATCCGGCTTCTCCGGACTGATAGCGCCAGATATTGGTTTTTGTCAATAAATAAATATTTCCGGCAAACATTCCCATATCCACAACTTCCCCCCAGTCCTCATCAAATTTAATCTTTACTGAGCAATGAGTAATGAGCACTGAGCATTCTACAATTCCATTTTTAGACAAAATCTCGGTCTTTCCTGGATAAGCAGCTATTAGACTGGCTCCCCCGATGACGTCGCTACCGACCAATACGGCCCCGCTTTTTTTGACCGGATCGACAACAATCACTCTATTTGAAATAGAATCCAGAACCATCAATTTATCGTCCTGGATTGCCATTTTCTGACCGGAGAACCCATCCCGGATTAGAGTCAGATCCAAGATTTCGGTGGGAGCAATTTCGTTAATCCCTTTTGACTTGTTTATGACTGTCGGAAGTTCCAATTCAAGACTGTCCAGACTTGGGTTTTTGTATTTAACTCCACCTTTTGCCCGAATATCAGCCAGAGTATCTTTTATTTCAGCAAGCATTTGACTGCTCCGGACGGGGTTTAGGGGCACCAGAGCCTTAGCTTCATTGAACTTGTAATTCAATTCTTCGCTCCTTTGATCAAGCTTAGCGCGACCCGAGACCAGATATTGGAAACGGGCCCGACCTACAATCCCCAATACCCCAAAAATCAACAAGAAGATAATGCCGATAATCAGAGTTTTTGAAGTTTTGGATTTTCCATATTGAACAAATACCGGAGCTGTCCGTTTGGGGAACTTGGCTGCCAACCAATCCAATGATTTTCCGGTGGGGGGTGGTGTTTCGATTACCAGCTCCTCTTCCTGACGCACTACAAATTGTGGCTTTGGGCTAGGTGCCTGAGCAATTTCTATAATTATCCCGGCTTCGCCTTGAGATTTTTGGCTTCCGTGAACCACTGCCCCCAAGGTCTCGACGGCCTGCTCCAGATCCGATTCCAAGGCTGCCCGGACAACGCCTGCCGGGACATGCTGCCAAAACAGACGGTTACCCAAAACCAGGCGCTGTCCCGCAGCTGCAGGACCACTTAATTTTCTAATCTCAACTATATCTTCAGGCTTTAATAACCAGCCCTCTTTTTGATCCTGACGCAGCCAAACTCCTCCCCCACAGGACACTAAATACAAAGCCTCATCTAAAAGAACCGCACAATCCAGCTGCAAACTTGGTTCTTGGGAAACCATCATCGAAACAGCGGTAAACAGCTGGTCATAGACCGAGGCTTCTGTCTGGCCAAAATATAATTCATGCAGATGCGAGAGCACATCCCGGCCCCGGGCTACGACCGCGACTTCCGATTCACCTTCAGTTTTTTCCAAAGTGATGATGGCCAAAAGCCGGCCCCGCAGGCCGTGAGAAAAATCGTGAACCTGAGCCCAGTATTTTCCATCTACCTTGCCCACAATTTTACCAACATTAATCTGTGTCATAAAATGACTATTGCCAATAGTAACAGAAAAATTGACATCAGCAAATGCAACCAGGAAAAAATCTGAAACCAGGTATTTAGCTCACTTTCAAAAGCCTCATTCATGACTTTGACTTGCCTGACAATCACCACACCAAAAACACAATACATGACAAGACCCACGATCAACATCCATTTGGTAACATCCAGCAAAGTCAGAGTTAATATCAGATTTACAAATTTTTCCATAAATTTATTTTCCCTGCTCCCTTCTTTTTTCCAATTCTTCGGCAAGCCTCGAAATAATATCAACTACTTTATCCGGGAATGGAACATTGAGCGCTTCGACCGTCGGTTTTTCCGAGGCAGTAGTCACATAGACATCTCCGTATTGAAATATCGAGCGGATAAACCCGCCGGTTATTGATTCTGGTTCCTCGATATGATTTAGATTGGCATAGGTAACGGTCCGGTACATCAGATTGTAAAAATCAATATCCACCAGTCTTTCGTTGGTTATAATAAACACTGAGTAATACCAATACAATATCTTTTCCAAAGTAAAAACCAGAGCCATCAGATACCAGGTGAGCTTGCCGATAAACATAAATTTGCCGGGCACAGCTGTAAACAGTCCCCCGCCCAAAAGCAGAGACGGCAAAATCAACATTAATATGGCCAGAAGTATCCAGGGAATGTTGGTAATGGGATGAGCTCTCAATAAAAGAACTATTTCCTCATCTTCCTGCTGGGCCACAAACCTAGTATCGGGGCGGACATTATATGCCCCGAGCATGGCCTGCCTCGGGGTCTCACCCACTTTTTCCAGAACCGAATCAATCACTTCCTTCCACCAAATCTTACTCTCTTTTATTTCCTGTTTGTATGTTTCTGCTTTATAAACATCCGGCATACTTCTATTTTACTACTTCTTCTCAATATTAAATAATCCCGACTTCAAATGAATTGCTCCGGGGGCTCTTAAATTAAAAACTTTGACAAAGTTGGCACCATTGATTGTCACTTCTCCCCGGTTGGTCCCCAAAACCACCTTATCGGTAAATCCATTTTGGGAATGTTCCACCCTTACGCTATTTACACTTGTTACCCGTCCGCCATATTTATCCGCTTCTTGGCTCATCCGGTCCCGAGACCAACCGGTGCTTCCCAGACAGGTTTCTGTTGGAAATATGCCACTAGCATCACCGCCATTTGCATATACCAGAGCTGCGTTAACAATGTCAGAAAATTCATCATTGGACAACCATGGGTGGCTCTTGCCACAATTTTTTCCGCTCCGTGTTTTGTACCAACCCTTGTAAAACCAAGGACTCCCGCCGGCTTTTTCCCAAGCTCCATCAGCCCAACGTGTCCAGTCCGAGGTCGTATCCCAAAATCCGGGAGTAGTATGGCCCTGAGCCGAATAGCTTTCCTGATAGCCTCCCGAGGTGCTGGCATACCAGGCGGAAAACGGTTTGCCCCCTGAGACCAATACCCATCCCCGTGTCGCATCTACCGCCTCGTCCCATTTTCCCCCCTTATTACTGTTTTTATAGACTTGACAGTTTTCGCTGGCGCAAATACTGCCAGTACCATTGTTGGTATATGCCAGAGCATAACTGCGGGCCGCCACTGCTTGGGCTTTGAGAGCCTCAAACCCTCCCTGGTCTCCCCAAGATGTGGGCATTTCGTAAATTCGCTTGACATAAATTTCTATATTAACCGACCCATATCCCTGAACCGTAATATTTATTCCGGTTGAATAATCTTTTTTAATTTCAATTCCACCATAATAGGCATGAAGAATCGTTTCAGCATTTTGACCTGCTTTGGCCCGGCCGAATGCTCCATATTGAGACATGCCTTTGTAATGCGGGGCGCCAAATGAAAAAGCGGCAAAAGCGGGAGAGAATCCCGGGTTATAATCCGGCCGGGATGCCGGATCATCAGCCAAAGGTACATCTCCCACAGATGTGGCATATGTACCCGTTTTTTCAGCCAACAAGGCTTGTTGTCTGGCAGACAGAGCGGCCACTTTACCTGACAAATCCGAGACATATTTGTTGGCTTTGTCCACTTCTTTGGCCAGAAATCCCGCCTGTTCATCTACTCTTTTTTTCAACGCATCGAGATTTATTTTTTGGGTCTTGAGCAATGAGCTTTGAGCAGTGAGTAATGTAATTTCGCCCGAAACGGACGAAATTATCTCCCGGTCGCTCCGGGCCAGCTTTTCCCGGTATACCAGATCTTTGAAAAATTCGTTTGCAGATCGCGCAGAAAATAAAATCAATAACAAGGATTGGCTGCGCTTTTGGATATAATCCCGTCGGACCTTGGCCGTCAGCAATTCTTCTTTTACTCCAACTTTAACCTCCCGGTCAAACACTTCTTTTGTCAATCTGGCCAATTGGGTTTCGAGGCCGGAAATTTGAGTTTTCAGCTTAGCTATTTGGGCTCTGAGATTTGTCAGATCTCTGGTGTTGGTTTTATTGGCATCATCAATCGCCTGAGCAGTTTTTCCCAACTGGTCTTTACAACTTATTAATTCATCGAGACCGTAACCAACATATTTACTTACATCTTCACAATCCACTGCCTTCGCAGGTGACAAAGTAACCAAGTAACAAAGTAACAAAGTAACCAATAACTTTTTCATATATCTAATCATAATTGAGCAATGAGCAATGAGCAATGAGCTCTATTGTAAAGTATGCTAAACTTAAAGTAATGAAAAAGTTTTTTTTGGCATTAGTAATATCTATATTTTTCTTACCAAGTATTACTTTTGCCCAATCTGCCTGCGATGGGCTTGGGGTAAACATTAATAACTGTCAAGCCTGTATGGGTATACCACCAGTAGTTACGGGCATGGTTTGGACAGCCATCGGCTGTTTAAATGCTGGTTTACCCACCGGATCGGCACCTGGGGGTTCCTTAATTGGTCAACTGTTGGTCTGGGCTACCATATTGGGATCAGGGTTTGCCTTTTTGATTATTGTCTTTGGTGGCTTTCAGATTGCTACGGCCGCAGGCGATCCTAAAAAAATGAAGGCGGCTCAAGAGCTCATCTGGTCCGGCATTTCAGGCTTACTTCTAATCATCTTTTCCATTTTTCTCTTGAATCTGATAGGATTTAGAATATTAAATTTGAGAAGCTTGGGGTTACCAGCCCCTGCTCCGTAAAGTTATGAATTTGCTTGCACAGACCCTACCAGGATACTTAACAGATACTCCTAGTACCCTTTTTAGGTTGCCACCGTTTGTCGGGCGGGGTTCGTTCATTTCACTCTTCACTCCCAATCGGCCAGGATTTTCATTGAGTAATTTGTTAGCCGAGGTATTATTGTTTGCAACAATAATCTCTGGATTAATATTTTTTGTTAAACTGGTCTCGGCAGGGTTTGCTTATTTGACCAGTACAGGAGATACAAACAAAATTCAAGCTGCCACCAAAGAAATTACCAATTCAACAATTGGATTAATAATTGTGATCTCTACTTTTTTTCTAGCTCAAATAATTGAAGTTGTTTTGGGTATTGACATAATATGACTGAACTCTTAGCACAAGTTAACCTGCCCACAAACTTTTTCAGAGGAACCAGATGGCCAAGCACAATCGACAGATTCTTGGCCACAACTGAATGTACCACGGGTGGTATTACCCCGGCTGCCTCGTGTAATTTTCAACCCGGAATATTGATCACGGTTTTATTACCCAACGCTTTAATGGTGGCCGGAATAATATTTTTTATCTGGATGATTGCAGCCGGTTGGGCTTTTTTGGGAAGCGCGGGGCGCGAAGCCAACGCCCAAGAAAAAGCCAAAGCCCAAGCCGCTTTGACCTATGCGGTCATTGGCTTCTTGCTTATAATCACCGCTTTCTTTATACTACAGATTATAGAAAAGGTTACTGGCATTAAATTTATTAGACCTCGTATATGATATATCAAGTATTTGGACCGATTAATAACCCGCTTGGATCTTTAGTTGCTCCAGGCGCTGACCCCAGATATGTGAGTACGGCAGGAGCGGGCGCAGGATTGTTTATCCTATTCAACAATCTGATCAAGCTCTCTATTGTCGCTGCGGGGATATTTGCTTTTATTAATATCATCATGGCCGGATATGGATTTTTGGCCTCGGTTGAACCCAAGGAAATAAACAAGGCTTGGTCGCGGATCTGGAATGCCATGATGGGATTGGCGTTTATTGCCGGCTCATTTGTCCTGGCTGCCATTTTTGGCTGGATTATTTTCAAAGATCCCCAGGCATTATTGGTTCCAAAATTATTCGGTCCGGGTCCATAAAATATGCTTAAACTTTTAGCCCAAACGCCTTCTACTCCCTTTCCAGAGGGATTTCAGGGTTTGGGACCCTTGGGAGGAGAGACTTCCCCCGGCATTTATCAAATATTTACAGGCGCCACCGCTGGGATTAAGTTTAACCGATTCTTTTCTATTTCGGTTGGGGTAATGACCGTTGTTGCTGGTATTTGGTTTATGATCCAAATATTTCTGGCAGGAATCGAGTGGCTTTCCTCCAGTGGAGAAAAACAGGCCGTTCAAAACGCACAGAAAAAAATCTCTCACTCTATTATTGGCCTTTTAATTGTGGTTATAAGTTTTGGATTAATGGTGACAATCGGCAATATATTTGGCATTAATTTGTTGGCTCCGGGAAATATTATTTACCATTTACTTACTCCTTAATGAAATTATTATCACAAATTACAAACCCTGTTATTAATCCAAAAATTGGTAATCTTGATAACTTTCCCGGGGGGTTTTCGGCAACTTCTTTTGTCCTTCAAAAATTCTTGGTTAACTTTATTAAACTTTCTTTTGTCATCGCTTCGGTAGTGTTCTTGTTTATGCTTGTCTGGGGAGGAATTGAATATATTTCAGCCGGAGGGGATAAAGAAAGGTTGGGCAATTCTTCCAAAAGAATTACTCATGCCCTTATTGGTATTGTAATTCTGCTTGGATCATATGCCCTATTCAAATTGATAAACCTAGTTTTTGGCATCAATATATTAAAATTAGATATTCCCGTAATATGATCGTTACTGGTACCACAATAGATTTAGAAAACGCGTTGAGCGGGACGGGCTTTGCCAATGTGGCCACATATACTGTCCCTCAGCTTATTTATGTCTCCCTGGAACTATTGTTTGTGGCGGCCGCGGTGGTGTCTTTTATCTTTTTGATTGTCGGCGGTATCCAATGGATAACTGCCGGGGGAGAGAAAGATAACTTGGAAAAAGCTAGAAAAAAGATTACCGGCGCCCTCATTGGTTTGGCTCTGGTATTGTCGGTCTACGCAATTGCTACTATTGTTGATATAATATTCTTTGGCGGAGCAGAGGGAATATTTAAGTTAAAAATTCCCAGTCTGTGAGAGGAGGTGACATAAGGATTCATGACAAAATTAAATAAATTTTTCAAATTGGCATCAGCTACAGCTTTCGTCTTTGCCGTGTCTCCGATGTCTGTTTTGGGTCAAGGTCTAGGAGACAACGATATTAATCTCAAGGGCCTGGGGGGTTCATCTAATTTTACCGGTATTACCAATTTTAAGCCGGGAAATTTGATTTCCACCGGAATCAATTTACTGCTTATCGGCGCAGCCCTACTCTCTTTTATATTTTTACTAGTCGGTGGAGTCCAATGGATTTTGGCCGGAGGAGATAAAGAAGGAACTGACAAGGCCAGAAAAAAGATTACCAATGCCCTGATTGGCCTAGCTATTGTTTTCTCAGCTTATGCCATCGCCTTTATTATTCAAGCCTTGTTTGGTATAAATATTTTCCAGTTTACACTTAAAAAGATTGGTGAGTATTAAATATGCCGGCAAGAATTGATCAACTGGAAGCTGTATTTACCAGTTTGTTGACTGTGTCCTTGGCTGGTGTGGCTTTGACCTGCATGATTATGTTGTTAGTTGGCGGGTTTGGTTTTTTGACAGCCGGAGGAGACAAAGAGGCAACTGCCAAAGCTCAGAGGACGCTGACCTATGGCTTGATTGGATTGTTAGTAGCCCTGTCTGCTTGGATAATTATCAATTTTCTGGGAAATTTCTTAGGTCTTAACTTTACCGTCTTTACCATTTGTCTTCCAAACCCTCTCAGAACTCCTGGTGGTCCATGTATTTAGTGTAAAATAAACTGGTGATAAAATTTCTTGCCCTACTTCTACTACTCTGGCGGGTTTCACCCGCCCGTGCCGCTTGCTGGTGCGCCGACCCCGTCGCCGATAATTGCCAGTGCGGCCGTACCGGAACTTCCCCGTATAGTTATGATTATCAATATACTTATTCTCAATCTGCGGGCCGTGGTGGCACTACCCCGCCAATTACCAAAACCATAAAATTATTTTGTGATACGGCCGAGGAAACCAGAAGTGAATTTGCCGTCAAGGCTCCTATCTGTGGCTCATCGCCCGAAATATTACCTTATTGCGCGCAGGAAACAAATGATCCTTCCCGTTATTCTTGTTATGGCCGTGAATTTGCCAAAGGAACCTCCAATTCCAGCATTACATCTGCCGGGGACAAAAGTTGGGTCGAGGTGACAGGGGGAGAAACCGACAATCAGTTTTCATATAACGGATCCAAAATTGGAGTTTTTAGAAACAATAGATCGTTGGGTGAAACCCCGGATGTCTATAAAGTATTTGTGTGTAATTCCGGCGCCTTTGGCTGTGCCCGTAGTGATGCTACTTTTATTGATCCCGACATTCCCAATCCCAATGATGCAAATTTTTACTGCACCCCACAAAGAACCGGGGTAGCCAATCCCCAATTTTGCGGTAAAAATGAAATAGGGTCCGGAGAATCCCGTTTATTTTTTCCCCATTTGCGCAATATTTCAGCCTTGTCAACACTTTTACAAACTATATTTAATCCCGGACCAAGTCTGTTTAAACGCAATACCGAACCGGTACCAGCCGGCAAAACTGCATCTTCCGGTCTGGATAGTACCGATACTGTCACATCCAAGATTTATTTTCACCAAGGCAAAGACGATAACACCCAGATTGTTAACCAAGTTGATAATAATTCCTCTTTAAGAGTTGGTACTTCCGCCCCCGCTCCACTCTATAATTTTGACGGCTCGGATAATCCTTACAAAACTAGCGGTTTTTGTAATATCAACGACACCAAAGTCAACCCAGGTGATGATCTGCTCGGTCCTACCATTGTATCCAACCTGACTTATACCCAGAAATATACTTATCAAACCGCCCCCCATCCGGACGGATGTAAAGAAGACAATGATTCTTTTAGTGTATTTGGTTCCGGTTCCCGCCCAAAGTGCTGTTCAGAATATGCGGGCAACGGCTACAGCTCTCTTCAGCCACAAAGTGTTGTCGTTTCCAATCCTCGCGGACCGGCCCAAACTACATACAAATGCGCCACCCGCGCCGGTAATGATTATCCCACCAAAGGCCGGGCGGTTGTGTATACCAAGACGCCACTTATTGAATATATTTATGACACTCTGGTAGTCGGTTCTCAATCCGTAATAAAAAGAATTTTTCCCCAAGGCAATCCCAAAGAGTTTAAAGAAATCCCATCACAGGCTAATTTTGTTGCCAGCGCGGTTGGTGTAAATCAGGAGGGAGCGCAAGTAAATATGCAAACCGGAAATGGCTCTACTCAACCAACTATATATATTCCTCACTTAGGTAGTCTATATGAATACTTCCTGCAGGGTTTGCAAAAAGCCATCCGGCCCACGGGTTTTTCTACTACTCCATCCAATAATCAGAATGCCTGTACACCTACTCTACCCACTCTGCCTACGGTTGACCCTCAATGTCAAACTTGTTCAATGTCTTTTCCCTCGTCATCAATGAAAAATATATTTGAATCGGCGGCTTCGTTCTACAAGGTTCCCGTTTCCGTCTTGGTTGGTGTTTTCTACAACGAGGGCGGTCTTAACCCTTCGTGGGGTTGGGACGATGCCAAAGTTGTTGCCGCAAGTGGCCCCAACTGTCAGGTGGCCAATTGTGACAGTGGCAACACTAGTAGCTCTGGTGCCAAAGGTCCATGGCAATTCCTACCTAATACATGGTCCTCATTTTCCAATGCTGCCAGCGAAGCTGGTGTTTCGGATGGCCGCACTTCCAATATTTGTAATCTCTTGGATTCTACTTTTGCGGCAGCAAAAAAGCTTAGCCAAGAAAGGGGTGGCAAAGACCGATATGATCCCCCTCAATGTGTTGGCTATCAACTTAATACAAATAAAGGACCTTCTCAATCCTGTACCTGGAACAAATCTGATATTGTGACTTCCGCTAGACAATATTTGGGTTACTGTGAAGACCCTCAAAATCCCGATCCCAGATATCCACCCAGGTCAGCTTGTATGGACGATCCTTCTACTTGTTATCAAAGAAGCGTTTTAAATATCGCGACATGCCTTATCACACCATGAAAAAACTTTTTTTGTTCATCACCACAATTTTGCTTATTTATCCGGGAGTGACCTTGGCCCAAGAATTGAATTATCAATGTGTCGGAAAGAGTCTGGCTGACTATATGAATGCCATTATTGCCGGAGCGGGAAATTTGTCCAATGTCAAGTTGTTGTCTCCGGCTTTTAACATGACTTCTTATACCTTTGACGACATTGTTAATGCTATGGGTCAAAATGGTGCCAAGTTTGGTGAATTAGACGGCATTGCCGGCAACGTTTACAACGTCGAAAACCACCGGATTACTGACTGGTTAGATGAAAAACTCGCCAACCCCAACATCACGGGCAAATCTATCTATCTAACCGAAACAGGAGAAAAAGATGTCGCTGACAATAACATTCCCCGTCAAGTGGGTCGTGACCGGTTAAAAGAAGAGTTAAGAAAGCTCAAAGATTTATCCAACAGATGGCATGTTAAAGCCTCAGTCTTGTTTAATGTTTTCAACAACAACGACAAATTCTCTACTTTCTCTTGGGATAAGACCGAGCTGAATTATATCTGCGAAGGGTCTTGTTTTAATGTGGGAGCAAACTCAGCTTCTTATTTCAATCAAGGGGACAATTATGGTCTATACCAAGATAGCTTTGATACCGGCATGAGTTATGTGGTAGAAATTGCCAACAATGATCAAGTTGCTGCTCAAAAAGCGGTACGTAGAGCTTTTGATAAAGGGTTGACTCCTATTATCCGGGTGGGGGTTGGAGACAATGGCGATGGGTTTGAAAATTCTCAAACTTATATAAGTTTTCTAACTCAACTCAATGAATATGTGGCCGGAAGTTTCTCCGGTCGCAATGTTTTTGCTCTTGCCGGCCCCAATGAGCCGGATACAGAATTTTGGGCTGCCCCCTCATGCAAAACCAGCCAGCTTCCAACCAAAAAAAGTCCCCTGGATGAAGGATTTGATGCTCTCAAATATCCCTGTGATGGCAATCCCGCTGACCCGGAATACCATCCCTTGCGCCCCTATCCAGGTTCTCCTTGTGATCCCTTAATTCCCAGATCCATTCCCGAAGCGCCGGCTATTGCCGAAAAAAAATACAACACCTTTGCCTGTGGGACATCACTCACTCCATCAAATATCGAACGCTTTGATCCCTATGGCAAAAACGGTTTATACGAAAATAGAACAACCGAGGGTTTTGCTCATACTGTTTGTTATCCCAGCGAATTCGGGACATCGGACCAAGAAAAAAGAGATTTTCAAAACATGCTTCAAAATGGCGGTACTGTCACTTGTTGGCGGACTTCGGCTTTTGATATTACCGTCGATTTAGCCCATGCCAATGTAGGAATATTGGGTAATACCCAGGACAATACTCTGACCGATGCTCAAAAAGTCAATGAATATCTGTCTTGGTATCTGACCGGCACTCCCCAAATCGGGGATCAGCTCCCCATAAATTCCAAAAATCCAAATGATATTGACCGTGTGGTCAATTTCTCGGGTCCAATCCGCAAATTATTGCCGTTTGATTTACAAAACACAGCCAAAGGCACCATCATTAAATCGGTAGATACTAAAGACGTTCATGATTATATTGTGGGCTGTAAAAAAGATGTTGATCTGACTTATGTTGTGAAAGCGCTTGAAAATTGGGCTGACGCGACCAAGTCCAATATCAGATTAATATGGACATTGCTGACCATTTCACCAAGTCTACCATATGATATTTATGACTTCATCACCAAGACTTCTGGTGCTACGGCTCAACTTATTCCGGTGTTGCAAAACTTTACTCTTGGAGATACTTCAAAGATTTTAGCGATCCTTTCACCCCTGGGTGAAACTAAGCTAGGTGAAGACTTGGCCAAAATTGGAGAAAATAGTGCAGATTCGCTAAGCCGGCTGGGAAATCTGATAAATTCCTTAAATCTGGACATGGCCGAGTCTTGCCAGACCAGTAATGATGCCAAGCGCTTGAAAATGTTTGCCGGCCATCTACCCCCGGATCCGGCTGATCCAAAATATAAAGATAATTTTAAAAAATATTGGGATGATTATATTTGGTGGCGGGGAATGATTAATTTACCCTTGGTCGGTCCGGTAGATTGGATAAATCAAGATATTTGGGCTAAATTGTATCAAAATATTCCTTTTTCCTCTATGGAGGATACTACCGGTGAATTCACTATGTCAGTTTTCCGTGACCCCAGCTTTGACCAACAAGTGGACAGTCTGGATAGTCCGCAATACAGCTCTGTGGTCGACAAAAACACGGCTCCCCTGGAGCTTTATATTAAATCTGCTGAAAAAGCGACTAAATAATGTTTAATGTCTAATATTTAATGTTTAATAATTAATGGAAAACAAAATTGACGGGTTAAGATTACGAATTAAAAATTATGTTTTAGTAAATCAATTATTGATCAGTTTGTAAGAGCGATTACTTCAATTGGGGCCAATTTTCAAGAAGCTACGGAAGCAAGTACCAACAGAGATGTATTTTATAAACTAAGTATTTCGAAAAAAGAAGCGGGTGAAGTAAAATATTGGCTGGGTTTGATTGTTGAACTATATCCAATAATAAATACAGAGGGTCTGGATTTGATATCTAAAACGGAAGAAATAATACGAATTATTGCCAGTATTATGAAATCTAAATCTAATCATTAGACATTAGACATTAAACATTAGACATTTTCATGCTAAACTTAGAGTGATGAAAAGATTCCTGCTCAGCCTATTTACGCTTTTATTGATTTTCGCTTCCCCTATTTTGGCCCAAACTCCCGTTGCCACCGAATGTAAAGGCGGAATTGATAATAAATTAACTATCTTTCTTGACCAAAAAGAGGTAGATTTTTGTGTCGCCGAGTTAGGAGCAGAAAAACAAGTGGAATGCGAAGCCATCCAGTGTGCTTTACAAAAAGCTTTGTCAAGACCAGATACCAAGCAGGAATGGTGGAATCCGACTTTGGGAACTTTTTCCAAAAAAGTTTTTGATTCACCCAAAGAAGAAATTTTTGGCGAGCGCTACACCTACGCCCAAGTCAATTGGATCATAAATAGTATCTTCACCTTGCTTCTGCCCCGGGCCAACAAAATGAGTGACATTATAGATCTAGTGACAATTATTAAAAATTTAGAAACCGGCCAGATCCCAGCGAGTCTTCAACCAGTGGCTGATATTATCAGTTTTCCCTTTACTCATCCCGTGGCCTCGGCCAGAGACCAGCTAAAAATTACTCTGGCCAAGCTCCAGCTTGCCCCACCTGTTTCGGCTCAAGGCTTGGGCTATGCTAAATTAGCCGGATCGGCAAATATCAACATACTCTGGACAGCTACCCGCAACATGGCTTATCTCATTTCTATAATTCTTTTGATCGCCGCCGGTTTTATGGCCATGTTTAGAACCAAAATTAATCCCCAAACCGTGGTCTCTATCCAGATGATTTTGCCCAAGCTCGCCATCTCTCTGATCTTAATCACTTTTTCTTTAGCCATCGTCGGTTTTGTCATAGATATGATCTATGTCTTCATCGTAGCCATTTTGGGTTTTATTGCAATTACCGGCGTGTCCCTGCCCGCCAATCTTGCAGGAAACATCACTACCCTTACTACTGCAGCCACAAACTATATCGGCGGTGTATTTCTGTGGTGGTATATTTCCCTGTCGATTGGAATTATTATTATAATGCTTATTATGCAAGCTTTTGGTGGCCCAGGTTTACTCTACACGATATTGGCAGTTTTACTTGGATTACTCGTCTGGTCAGTTATATGCATAATACGAATTGTAGTAACCTTATTTCATGCGTATTTAAATCTCATTATTCTTACTATTTCTGGTCCATTACAAATAATGATGGATATAGTTCCCGCCAATCATAAATCCGGTTTTGTACCGTGGTTTAAGTGCGTGGTGGGTAACGCATCGGTCTTTGTAATTACTGCGGTTCTCTTGATTTTTGCTGTTATATTGTTTAACTTGGGTGGTGCACCATGGAACCCAACCAATTTGACTTTTTTTACAACTGGACTTAATCCGGGTTTTACACTCCCTTTTCTCAATGGTGCTGAATTTATCTTAGGAGACATCACACAATTTGGCACTGCTGGTGGAGGTTGGATACTTGCAACCATACTTCTTCCCATGGTTTTCTTTAGCGCCATGCCGGGGTTAATGGTTGTTTTAAGAGATACTTTGTGTAAAGATGTCGATCCTTCCAAGGAAGTGGCTGATGTTGTCAATAATTTGGTAAGGCAACTTACCAGCGGGAAACCCAAGGGTAGCGGGGGAGGTGGTGGTGGGGCTCCAACTTTACCATAACTAAGCGAGGAATAAGTAACGCACATTAATATTTCTGTTGTCCAAACTCCGGAACCCTTATTGATCCCACAGAATAAGATCTTCCTCCAACAAAACTTGGTGTGTCTTGTGTCTTTCCCCGGCTTGCCAACCATGTCTGAACTTTTTCGTATGTACTTGCTCCACGTCTCCCTAACCAATCAATTATCTTCAAGGAGGCAGATCCGGCCGTACCAGTCTGAATTTCAGTCACTGAAGACCTGTCAAGCTCAATAATACCTTTTGGTACATGTGTCATACCTTTTGATGTAAGAAGTACATCACCATCCGCAGAAACTTCCCAAGACATCATCCTTTGAGACAAGAAATTAATTATATTAATCGCGTCTACTCCCCCCAAGCAATTTATAAACATATACATTCCCTTTACATCTTCTGTCGTGGGAACATATCCCCCCCTCCCTTTCATGGCTATTCCTCGATATCTTCCACCAGCCCAGACCCCATCCAACATGTTAGTCCTTAGTGTTTTTAAGGCGTAATCGCATGCTTTAATTGTCATTTCTCTACCCTTCAGCTTATCTCTCGCCTCACCAATTCCAGTAATTGTCTTGGGGGTTGGTCCCGTGTGGGGTTCCGTAAATAGTTTTTCGTACCAATCATTAGCATTCCTCGGATTGTGTGGATCTACTCCCCACGACCTGACACCTTCGCGTACATCAAAAATGTACAAGGACAAATCCCTCTTTTCTGGTGGTTGCAAGATGTCTATTAACTTTAGTTCCGCTTCTCTAGCAATTTCTCTCACTAGTCTCACTGGGAGCAAATTTTCCCTCCACATAGACCACTTTCTTTGCCCCTCAAAATAGGTCCTTCCTGCGCTATTCGTTGCTGTCAACACATCCCTTGTCGCGCCCATCAATCCCATAGAAACTGCATCTGGCCCTTTTATTTTCAGAGTTATAATATTTTCCAAAGCCTGGGGAGCTACTCTACCCACCCACCTAGCTCCATTTCTCAAGCTCGACAAAACTCCTGCTAAATTTAGGCCAAATTCCGGGAGCATGTCTTCTGCCCAGGCTAGTTCAGCTTTTGCAACATCTTTAATCTTTGGCTCCCTCAACTTTATTTCTTCACCCTTACCATTGGTAATTTTCGGTCTAGATTCAGTCGCAATAGTAGCCCTCACATCAGACAAACCACGAGTGGCTGGCATCGGTGTTCTCTTGCGACCCCCCTCAACTACCCCAGTTGTAGTGGTGGGCGCCTCAAAATGAGGCATCGGTGTCCGAGTTACTTCTATATTTTCTGGCGCCATATCGTTTGGCATTGACTATATTATATCAAACCGAGTAAAATCCCCTGTAGATATGGACGAAAAGCAAGGAGAATTGAAAGGATTACAATCGCTTGTTGAGAAATTTGCTCCCACAGCAGAGACATTGGCCAAGAGTTTATTGTGGTCGGGAGAAATCGTCCATATTGTTGACCGGGCTTTGGGGATTAAGCCTCTTCCGGAAGCCAGAGCCCAAAGAATAGAAACTGCATTAATTAAAAAGGGTTTTGAAAAAGAAACTTCTCACCAGCTGGCTGAAGCATATTCCGAGCTCGATCTGGGCAAGGCCCAACTGCGAGACGAAGCGGCTGAATATCTTTCTGCGCTGGGTAAAGGATTGTTTAGAGGAATATTCTCCCGCAAGGGAGTCACTGCAACGGGAACGGATTTTGTTCCTCTGCCGATTATTCCAGTTTGGAGTTTTGGAGACCTGATGGGAGCAAGCAGAGCCATCTATGAGATAAACACGGCGGGAGTCAAGCAAGAGGGGGTTCTCAAATTACTAATTGCCCTTGTTCCTGGCATTCCTACGGGTATGTCTCACATGGCGTTGGAACGGTTTTTTGAAGCAATTTATATTGAATCAGTACTAGAAAATAAATGACCACTAAACAATTTCAACGACTATTAAACAGGCTCCCCCACCTCGACGGGGAAACTGAGCTGTTGGCCTTAAATATTTTTGCAGGGTCGTCACCAGAAAAAAAGAGTCAGTTGGTAGAATTTTTTATAGGCCAAAACCAAAAAATTGACTCGTTGTATCAAAAATTTGGGAAAAAGGTAGGAGAAGTTGTGATAAACAATTAGCCCCGAAGTCTGATCGGGGATTCATTCATTGCTCAATATTCGCTTGCGCTGCCTGCTTTTGATATATCTATCTATTGATTCTTGGCTGGTCAACCAGTTTCTCCCCTGTTTATGAGCTTCAAGTTTGCCTGATCTGGCTAAGAGGTTTAAATATTTTTCGGAATAAAATGTCTGTTTACTAATTTCTGATAATATTTTAAACTCTTCTCTGTGTTGTGTCACCGGAGTCAAAGTTTTTAGATAAATATCCAATGATCTTTCAACGGCGCTCGAGACAAATTTGATTGTCGGGTCCGTGTCCCCCTTGTCAGCCAATGACAATACGCGGTAATATTTTTTGCGGTCGTTTTTCAAAATAACAGCCAAGGGATAGCCTGCCTGCATTAATACTAAATTCATGATTAGACGCGCGGTACGGCCGTTTCCGTCAAAAAATGGGTGAATATAAACAAATTTATGATGCAGTAACGCCGATAGTTCAATTGGGTGAAGTCGTTTTCTTTCTTTTACAAACCACTTCATCAAGTTTTCCATTTCTCCCGGAACTTGCAAAGCGTCCGGTGGTGTATGGTCGGCTCCGCCGATAAAAATGTTGCTCGTCCTGTATTTTCCGGCATATTCTGCATCTGTTTTTTGCATAACAATCTGATGAAGATTGCGAATTAGATGTTCAGAAAAGGTTGATTTTTTGTCTGGATTTACAAAATCGTACAAAAATTCCAGCGCCTGATGTTGATCCTTTGCTTCTAAGTGATCTTTGAGCGGCTTGCCTTTTATTGTTATTCCTTCATTTAAAACCAAATATGTTTCTTTGAGGGTTAAGCTGTTTCCCTCTATCGCGTTTGAATTGTAAGTCATTTCCAATTCAAACTGTTGCCTGAGCTTTTCAACCGCCGAAGACGAAAGTGGTCTTAGTCCTTGTAATTTCTTGAGCTTTTCGTCTATTCTGGTCCACAAATATGAGCTCATACCCTTATGTTAATATGGTTTGACCAAAAAGTCAAGCTATGCCGTATTAACCTTGGCGCCTGACCGGGGATTCAATTGGGGATTCTGACGGCGGGGAAGATGGATCGGCAAAGGTTTCATCGGGATTTTCTACTGTTGGATCAGTCCAAACTTCGGATTCTTTGATTGGCGCGTCCAAATCTGCCTGGGTTATTAGTTCCGGTTCTAATTGAGGTACCGACTCAACCCCTTGCATCGCGGAAATCCCCACTTTACTCAATTCCTTAGAAGCGGGGCTAAGCGGCACCGCTGGTTGCGTTAGCACGGCATCTTTACTGTCTCGTGGAATTGTTGTTTCTCCCTCCGTCAATTCACTCATAACTACATATTATCACAATCTAACTTTCCCCGTACCACCCAATCGGTTAATTACCTCTTTGTAAACCTCCCCCATTCTCCCTAATTCACGGAACGGTTCCAGATCACCAGTTAAAGACATTAATCCTACTTCAGGTAATAATAAAACAGAATTAAGAAACATTATCCCAAACTGTCTTTTTGACAACCCTCTTTCAGATCTTAAATATGAAACCAGATACTCGACACTGATTTCTTTCGCGACTTCCTCAAATCGGTCAGGGGTCAAAAATTCTGTCAATCTTCTAAAATTTATTAATTCTGTTATTACATCATCAAACTTGGCTCTGGGCTCATTTATTTTATTCCATGCTTTACTAAGGTCCGCTCCGTCCCACAAATCCCGGTGTTCAAAAACCATAGATGTATTTTGAAGATTTCTGTTTCCAATAGATCTCACGGTATGAATTCTTGCTAAGTCTTCTCCCATGATTTTTGCCCCCGTCATTAGATATAATTGGCTAAGTTTTTGTGATTCAAATACAGGGTCTTCGTCTCTGTTTGCCTCTATTTCTTGTTTATTTAGCAAGCCCTCAGTCACTAAATAATTTAAGGCTTGGTTCATCATGTACAGTGCTTTTTCCGGTTCGCTGGGCTTTATTTCCGAAAAATCCGCCCAAGTAAGAGGTGATCTGTATGCTCTTGCTATCACCCCCAACTCCAACCCCCCTTCCACTCTTTTGCTGTATCACCATCAAATCTATAAACACCTACATAGTTTTCCGAAAACCTGTACCGCATATACCAAAAAGGTCAGCGAGCCAGTAATTGCCGCGCCTAACACAAACCCAATCAAGTTTTTTAATTTCATTTTCCTATATTATATTACTCATTGCTCATTGCTCAAGTTTTCACAATACCCCCTTGCGTGAAAAGAAAGGCTTGCTTAATATGCTTCACGATGTAGAGTAGAGTATATTGCTCAGTGCTCATTGCACACTGCTCAAGAAACTGCCTATGACATATGTTGATTACCACAAATTAACCGTATATAACAAGGCTAGAGAACTGATTTTAAAAATTGTCATTCTTTCAGAAAATCTCCCCCACAAATATTCAATCGAGGTTGTTATAAAACAACTAATTAGATCTTGTAGCTCAATCGGAGCAAATATTGTAGAAGGTTATGGAAGAAACAACCCTAAAGAATTTAGACAATTTTTAGGTATAGCCCGAGGATCTTCTTTTGAAACTGAATACTGGTTGGAGATTTTAATGGAAATGACACAAATAAATCTTACTGAGCTAATTGAATTAAATAAAGAATGTATCAGGTTACTTACTTTTACAATTAAGGCTCTCGGCAACAAACCAGTCTCTCCTGCGCAATGATCTCTGAGTAATGAGCAATGCGTAGTGAGCAATGGTTTTGTTGCTTCGCAACAAAACATGGACCAACATCCTGTCCCGCAAAATATATCTTCTTATGAATTCCGTTTAGTCGGAGATATGACTCTCAAGCAATTTTTGCAGTTGGCTGGCGGTTGTGGTGTGGGAGTATTTTTTTACAAATTGCCCTTGCCGTTTATTGTCAAATGGCCTCTAATTTTTGTATCTGTCGGTATAGGCATTCTCTTGGCTTTTGTCCCCGTTCAGGGCAGATCGTTTTCTCAATGGCTACTGGCTTTTATTAGAGCCGTATATGCTCCGACGGAATATTATTGGAAACCGGAAAATATTGCTCAGAGCTCATTGCTCAATACTCAGGATGAGACCATTCAAAATAAAATTAGTGTTTTTGAAACTAGTTTTATTGACAAAATAAATAAATTTGTTTCGGGAATCCGTGTTCATAAACCTTTTGTAAATACCTCTCCCCCTACCCCCTCTCCTAATTTAGGAGAGGGGAACGCAAGGGGTGAGGTATTAAAAACTGCGTCGGTTGAAAAAACAAAAACCGAGACGGTGATTTTTGAAAACGAACCACCGACACCCACAAATACCACCCCCCTTCCCCCTCCTAATTTAGGAGGGGGTGGCCGTCAGGACGGGGGTGGTATAAATGAGCCTCCGATTCCAACACCAATCACACAAACAATTTCGCTCGCTCTGATAACAGATCTGGTTCCCACTCCTGAAAATCCAAATATTCTCACGGGTTTGGTACATACCCATGATGACAAAATTCTGGAAGGAGCAATTGTAGAAATAATAAATCAAGAAACCGGGATGCCTGTCCGGGCCCTAAGATCTAATAAATTAGGTCAATTTACAATTGCCACACCTCTTTCTATGGGTAAATATATAATCAATTCAGAACTGGATAAATATATCTTTGAACCGGTGCTACTGGAAGTCAAGAATGAAATTCTAAAACCGATTCTTATCAAGGCCAATATATGATTAGATTTTTTGAAGTTAGAAATTGGAGGTTAGATATTTGAAGTTAGATATTTTGATTTTTTGATCAAACAATCAAAATGTCAAAAATTTCAAAATTCCAACTTCTAACTTCCAACATCAAAATATCAAAATAAAAACATATGAAAACAATCTATGCCACAACTCAACAACATTTGGACATTGAGGATATTGTCTCTGATTTGGCCATTCTCAAAGACGGTTCAGCCTGTCTGATTCTGTCTGTATCCGCTATTAATTTTGGTTTGTTGTCCGAGCGGGAACAGGAAGCCACTATTTATGCTTATGCCC
>CAYITQ010000006.1:28904-32316 GCA_964366335.1 uncultured Gammaproteobacteria bacterium | reverse complement strand
TCTGAATAATATCATATAAATCCGAAATACGAATATCGAATTTCGAAACCGGTCCCACCAGGACCAAATTGAGATTTGAAGTCACAAACAAGTCGCGGGCAACAGATTGGACTTCCGCCGTGGTCACTGCTTTGACTTTTTCTATGGCCTGCTCGTGGGTTAATATTTCTTGGGGCCTGAAAAGAGCTTGCTGGGCGTAGAATTCCATTTGTGACAGCGGACTTTCGAGCGAAAACAGCAAGGGCACCCGAACTTTTTCTTTGGCGTCGGCCAGTTCGCTCTCCTTAAGTGGTGAATCTTTAAGTTTCTTAAGTTCCTTAAGTACTATTAGGATGAGCTCTTTTAGATTCTCCGGACTGACGCCGGCGGTAACCAACCACGAGCCATGATCAGAGTCCAAATCTGTGCCTGCATTTATACTATATGCCAAATTCCGGTCTATCCTGATAGCTTTAAATAACCGCCCAGACAAACCAAAATCCAAAATTCTAAATAATACAGCCAGAGCAAAGCGCCGGGGATCGGTCATACCAAAAGCTTCACCGCCCAAAACAAGCTGGACTTGTTTTTCGTCCGGTTTCTCAATAATCTTAATTAGTGGTCCGGTTAGTTTTATGGGTGGGGACCAGGTATTTATAGGATTCTTAGGTAACTTAAGAAAAGCTTGGGATATCTTATGTTTAACGGAGGCGGGATCAAACTTACCAGTTACACAAATCACAATATTAGCACTCGTATAATTAGACTGATGATAGCTATCAAACTGGCCCTTGGACAGGACCTTTACACTCTCCGGTGTTCCCAAAGTAGTCAGACCACGCAAGTGAAAAAACTCTTCCACGACCAATTCTTCACTCTGGTCATGCCGGCGCTTGATTTCTTCTAAAATCGTATTCTTTTCTTTTTGGATATCAATATCCTTCAATAACGGGTTTAAAACAATATCGGACAAAATATCCAGACCCAGATCAAATTTATCGGCCGGTAGTTTCGCCTCATACATCGTATATTCTTGGGCGGTTCCGGCATTTTTATAGCCACCCGTCGCTTCCAAAACCATCATGGATTCGGGTGTAGAATAATTTTTGCTGCCCTTAAATACCATGTGTTCCAAAAAATGGGCAATGCCATTGTTCTTTTCTGTCTCGTCCCGTGTCCCCGCCCGCACATAAACTCCCAAAGCCACACTTTGAACTCCACTTATTGGTACCAACATCACCCGAACCCCGTTATCTAAATAATAAAATTCAAAATTTAAATTCACAAATTCACAAATCAAATTCAAATAACAAAAAACAAAACTTCATTTTTGGACTTGAATTTTGATTTTCATTTGATGTTTGTGAATTTGTCATTTGAATTTTTGGCTACATTTCTACTCCGAGATAGACATTAACCTGATCTTTAAGTACCTGGATCACCCCGGATTCCAGATTAAACTCTGTCTTTTTACCCCCAGCTTCGGTCACACTGACTCTTTTTCTAATCAGGGAAATAAAATTGGTGTGTCCGGGCAAAATATCAAAAGGGCCGGCCGCGTTTACTGAGGACACCGCCACCGCTCCACCATTAAACTTGACCCCCTCTCTATCTCTGACCAATACTTTTAACATATAACCTAAAATTCGAAATTCGAATATCGAAATCCGAAACAATAATTAATTACCAAATACATAATTTTTCAAACTATTCGGATTTTCTAATAATAGAACCAAAAATATTCATCAACTCAGTTGCTTCTTTAATCAACGCCTGTCTTTCTAATTCCAAATCTTTAATTTGTTGAGTGTCTATTAAATTTAACCACAAACGGCTCTCTTTTGATTCTTTTCTGGATATTTTTATTCTCATAATAAAATCTTTTTTACTTAGGGCTTCGTTGGCTTCAATATAATTGGCCGCCACCGATCCGGAAGACCGGGTCAATTGGGAACCATCCTCATAATTAGTCGTGACTTTTGGTAGTTGTTTTATTAAATTACGACATCGTCTGGCAAACTCTTGCGTTCTTGCCTCCAAATCATATATTTTTTTGTTTTGTATTTCGGTCATTTGATTTAATTTTGAATTTGTTTCGTATTTCGGATTTCGATATTCGGATTTATGCTGTTATATTTCTGGCTGATCCAACATACAGAAATTTTTCCTCAGGAACTGAATCAAATTTTCCCTCCATAATATTAGCCACATCTTCAACCGTTTCTTTGACCGGAACATATTGGCCCGGCCGGCCGGTTTGCATTGCGGCCACAAAAAACGCCTGGGTCATAAAGTTTTTGATTTTTTTGGCCCGCTTGAACAGTAGCTGGTTTTCGGCAGATAATTCCGACTCACCGACCAATGACACCATCCGTTCCAAACCTTCGCCCCGCTTCAGCATGGCTTGGGCCCGGGTGGCGGTCTGATAGTGCTGTTTACCAACGACCCCAGATGTCAGAGCCGAGGAACCGGAAGTCAGCACATCAATGGCCGGCAATCTCCCCTCCTGATATACCCGGCGCGAAAGCGTGACGACTGAATCCAAATAGGGAAAAATCGATTGCACGCCATGATCCAAAATATCATCCGAGGGAATATAAATGGCTTCAATAGCCGAGATTACTCCGGCATCCGTGGACACCAAGCGCTCGTGAAAGCCGGCCATTTCTGAAGCCAAGGTCGCCTGATAGCCATCTTCCGAGGGAATAGTATTCATCAGAGTCGCCATTTCATTGCCGGCTTGGGCAAACCGGAAAACATTATCAATGAAAAATAGGACATTTTTGTGCATGACATCCCGGAAATGCTCGGCGATGGTCACTCCGGCCAAAGCGGTGAGAAATCTTATGGCCGCATTCTCGCCCATGGCCCCAAAAACCAAAGCTGTTGAAGACAAGACTTTGCGCTGGGCCAGCTCTTCGACCAGTTCATGGCCCTCACGGGTCCGCTCACCCACTCCGGCAAAGACCGAAACATTGTCTTGGGTATTATCGCCCACCACATTATGAAGAATTTCTGATAATAATAGGGTTTTCCCCACTCCCGCCCCGCCAAACAACCCCATTTTGCCACCCCGCAGGAGCGGAGCAAATAAATCAATCACTTTAATTCCCGTCTCCCAAATCTCTTGTTTGGGCTGGATGTGAGATAATCCCGGAGCCGGATGCAATAAGTTCCGGGTCTGCCTAGTTTTTATTTCTTCCCCTCCGTCCACCGGATGGCCAAAAATATCAATGACCCGGCCCAGAATTTCCCCACCCACCGGAATGGCCAAAGATGAGTTGGTGTTGGTCATTGGCATGCCCCGGGTGATCTTGTCTGTGCCGGACAAAACCAGACAGTAATAAGCGTCTTTGCGTGATGAAGAATAGACTTGCAAATTCACCCCCTCTTTATCATTGACCAAAAGATCCAAAATGGCAGGTGGATTATC
>CAYITQ010000006.1:13993-28804 GCA_964366335.1 uncultured Gammaproteobacteria bacterium | reverse complement strand
AATTCACCCCCTCTTTATCATTGACCAAAAGATCCAAAATGGCAGGTGGATTATCGAGAAACTCCACCTCCGCAATAGGACCAAAGATGCCTGTAACTTTTCCCATAATTTTTAATTTATAATTTTTAATTTTTAATCAATAACAAATTTTTAATTTCAAATTTTTAAACTACTTTGAACTAGATGAGATTTTGTTAAATATTAAAGCAAATTCTTTTGATTCTGACCAAAGTTCCCGACACTCTTCTTTTAGTTTATCATCATCCAGAGATTTTCCTATTAATTCAAGCCAATACATTGTTTCTTTGCTCTCTTTTTTACAAATAAATATTTTGTTTTGAAAATCTTTTTTGCTTGATGCGCCATTGGCTTCATGATAATTAGCCCCAATACTCGTTCCCGAACGTAGTGCTTGACTGATAAGGGGGATAAATATTATATTTTGAGGACATTTTTTCAAAAAAGCTATTAACTTCAAGGAAAAATCCGTGGTTCTTTGTTCTAAATCGTAATTGACCATATTTTTAGGTTTTATATTTTAAAAATTTTGATTTAAAAATTGATTAAAAATTATAAATTAAAAATTAAAAATTATTCAGGAATTTCCCCACAGGGAAATTCCGGATATGGTATTTAACTGTTTTTTGGCATTTAAATTGTGGGCCAGCTTGCGGGCCGTCACCCGTAATCCCGTCAGACTATTATCAATGTTTTCTGCAGATTGGTCCAGATGAAAAAGGCGGCTCGCAAATTTGGCCAGCTGACCTTCGTGCATACTTTGAGAAAAAAGCGTGGTCATAATTTCCTGTTCAAACATCCGCAAAACCTCGGCAATACTAGGCTCAAACAAATACAGATTTTTCTCCCGGGCCGGTAAGCCTGCCGTGGCTTCGTCTCCGGAAATACTGGTGACTGTGGGTTCTTGCGAAACCAGACTCCGGTATTGGCCGGCAAAGACATAAATCCGCTCAAACTGCAGCAGATAGCGCATAATCATGCTCAAATTAGAAAGATCCAAGCCGGCGTCTGAAAAATCAAAATAGTTATACAAAAGCTCCGGATTGCGCTGGGAAACCAATTTCACGCCTAATTTGCCGATGACCACCGCATCGGCTTGGCGTTTTTGGACAAATTCCATAAATAAATCATAGGTTTTATTGATAATGTCGCCATACAGGCCGGTATTGGCCGAGGCAAAGACAGCCACGGACCGGCCATTGCGGTTTAGAGTAGAAATGGTAGTCCCGTTACTCTTGGCATCGGCAAAGACAGACGACAGGCCGTCCAGAAATTCCCGGGATTTGAGGACCGCCTCCCGGATAGCCTGCATGCGCAAGGCCGCTACTTCTTCATAAGTCTCGACCAATCCTTTTAATCCTTGCAGGTCCCGAGTTTGGTCTACAATTTGTTTCCTAGTCATATTTCAAATTTCAAATTATTAATTTTGTCAATTAACTGGTCCACGGTTTCGCAACCCTCGAGTAGTTTTGCGATTCTGGCTTCATCATAATTGTCAATGGCTTTTTGCGTATTTTTGGGATTAAAATTGCCGGAGATGAGCAAGGCAAACAGGACCATGGCCAAGGGCCGGGGCACAATTTCATTGATTGGCTGGTCAAAAAACTGCCAGATTTTCTCACCCATATCCAAAATTGCCCGGGAATTTTCCCCTAATTCTGTCCCAAATTTGACAAACCGGGTAGTTTTTTCGTAATCGGATAGCATGGTCAATAACCGGCTACTGATATCTTTTTGCAATGGACTTTGGGTTTGTCTGCCCACCCGGGTCACCGACAAAAACGGATCAATCGCGGGTCTTCTGCCGGCAAAAAATAATTCTGAATCAAAATAAATATGGCCATCGGTCATGGACATCAGGTTGGTCTGGATATAACCCGTGATATCCCCCATTTGGGTCTCAGCCAAAGGTAAACAAGTGATGGATCCGGTGGTGAAATTCCCCGCTCTTTCCAAAAGCTTGGAATGAATATGGAAAATGTCCCCGGGATACGAGTCACGGCCGGGAAATTTCCGGGACAGCAAAGCCAGCTCCCGGTAATATTTGGCATGGGTGGTCATATCATCAATGACCAAGAGGACATCGCGGCCCTTGTCCCGGAAATATTCGGCCAAGGTAACCGCGGTATATGGGGTCAAAAATATCTCACCCGCAGAATCATTGGCCCCGGAAGCTATCATCACGGTCGAACTGGCAATTCCGCTGTCTTTTAAGAAATTCCAAGTCTGTAAAATTTCCATTTTCTTTTTTCCGACCGCCGCGTAAATACAAATATTGCCTTGCCTGACTTGGGTTTTGACCGCCCGCCACAATAGCTGAGATTTCCCGGTTTTGCGGTCGCCCAAAATCAATTCGCGCTGGCCGTAGCCTAAGGGAATAAGTAAATCCACCAACATTACTCCCGTCTCAAAACCCCGGGAAATTCTTTTTCTGGTGGCAATCTCCCCGGGGCGGACATCCACGGGTAACCATTGCATATCTCTCTCGGTCCAATCTTTTTCTCCCTCCAGTGGCTCCCCCAAAGAATCAATAATTCTCCCCAACAGCTTTTCTCCGGCCAGAATTGAAAATGGATATCCCACTCTCACGACCCTAGTACCCACCCGGAGAGGCTCCCGGGAAAAGACCATCACTTCGGCAATATTAGGACGCAATGAGATTATCTCGCCTCTTTGGCCACTTTCAAACAAGACTTGTTCGCGCAAATGCGCCCCCGGTATTCCCGACACCCGGGCAACCGAGAGCATCAGTTCTTCCACAAAACCCATTTCAGAGGTTTTAGCTAAGCAATCTTTGAAGGTCAGCATAGACAATTTCTGTCAGCGAATAATCTTGGTATTTTCCGTTCCAGACAATTTGGGCTCCCCCAACGATTCTTTGATCAACATTAATATCCAAAATCACATCTTCGGCCACATTTTTTTTGGTCCAATTTGAAAATGTCAAAATATTTGTTCTTGTTGGCTCATAAGCGAGCGTTAAATGTAACTCCCGCAAATTTTCAATTTCCAATTTCCAGTTTTCCAGATCCCCTTTTCTTTTTTCTAATTCCTGTAAGGTTGAGTCACGAACAAGTTCTGTTTTTGTAGATTGATATTTATTACTTATAAGTATATCAATCTCCTGCTTTAGAACATCAATTTGATCTTTAGTCAAATAGTCCATTTTGTTTGGCCTCCTCCAGCGCTTTGATCACCAATTCCTGATGATCACGGGCATTTATCGTCTTACCCAAAAGATTTTGGGCAACCTCAATCAAAACTTTATTAATCTTTTGATCAACGCCGGTTATTTGCTTGGCTTTGTAATCTTCCACTTCCTGTTTGACTTCGTCATAACGGGTGGCAATTTTTTGGCCGACGGCTTTTTCGATATTAATCGTTTCAGTTTCCAAAGCATTTTTGAAATCCTTTATTTCGCGGTCGGCAACGGCATTCAAGGCGGCGTCCATCTTGGTATTTATTTTTTCGCGGTGTGCCGTTGCCCCGGTTCTGGCTTCTTTTAAGATTTTTAGGGCTTGTTCATGGGCCTCATCTAAAATCTTTGTGGCTTTTTTATGAGCTGTCTCAACACTACGATCAGTATCTTTTTGTCTATGCAAAAGTTTTCGGTAAGCCCGGAGATATTCATACGCCAGCCAGACGACTACAATTATCAAGCCTATTATCAGGGCAGTTTCAATATTCATATAATAATTATAACCTTTATAGATTTTATAACAATTATAAAACTAAGATTAAATAAGCTAAAAGTAAACCCGACGCCATAATCAACCCCGTCAGGATGATATTTACTACCACTGTAAACTCTATTGTCCGGCCAGCCAAGGGATTGCGGCCAACCGCCTCTACTCCCGATCTGGCCACCCGGCCAAAATATATAAAGCCCAAGACAAAGGCTGCCAGAGTGATAATCATGGCCATGGCATACCGCAGGGCGGATAAGGGGGTGAGATAGAGACTCGATAGACCTTGACGCAGGGCTTCCCACAAATTATCCGTCGTCCCTGTGGCCAAAACCGCCGGCCGGATGCCAAGCGACACCAAAATTTTTCCCGACGGGCCAGCAAAATCTTCTAGGGCTGTACCCAAGACATAACCATTGTGGGTCGCTTTTTGACCAACCCCCGGCTTGTCTGAAGTCGTCACATACTCGTCTTTTTTGATACTGCCCTCAAAGCGGACATAAACTTTGCCTGAAGAGATTACCGGCTTGCCTTCGACCAAAGAAGTATTTTCCAAAAGCACGGCCGGATTTTCAGTGTATACTCCCATGACTGATGAATCATAGGGAATACTGCACAATGTACTTCCACATATAATACTCCCGTCTATCATCCCTTCGGCCGGTAGATCTATTGACACGGCAACACCCGAACCAGAGGTCTGAGCTAGTAAAAGTAGTGTAAACAAAAAAGGCATTATTAATAATATACCATATTTCCCCCATTGACACCTATTGATGTAAATGATATCTTTCATATCAAATGGCAACATTAAGACTTGATGATCTCCCGGATTTACTGACAGTCAAAGAAGTGGCTAATATTTTGCGCGTCTCTGTATTGACAATTAAGCGTTGGGGCAAGCGGGGTAAACTGGTTCCTATCCGTATCAACTCCAGAGGTGACAGACGCTACAAAAAAGAAGCCGTCCTCTGGCTTTTGGGTATGACTCCTAAAATATAACGAAATTCAAATCCACAAATAACAAATTCACAAATGAAATTCAAATAACAAAAAACTTCATTTTCGATTTATTGCTCCAAAAATAAGGCTTAGCTCTTTGGCTTCTTGCCATAACACTCTGGCACGGTCGATTTTATCCGGAACTGCATGAGAAATCATTCTCAACCAATGCATTGTTTCCTTGGCTTCTTTTTTACAAATACTAATCTTGGCTTTGAAGTCTCTTTGCGAATCCGCTCCGTTAGCTTCCATATAATTTGCACCTATACTTAATCCACTTCGAATTAATTGATTGATAATTGGCTTGGTAATTTCAGTTAGAATGACTGATTTGCAAAAATCAATTATGTTTTCGCCAAAAACCGCAGTTCTTTCTTCCAAATCGAACTTTGGGATATTTGAATTTTGAGTTTCATTTGATGTTTGTGAATTTGTCATTTGAATTTATCAAGCCACGCGTTCTTTAATCGCTTCATAAAATTTTTCCAGGAGTCCTTTTTTATCTGTGCCATCACTGGTACTAGCCAGCCAGCCTAGATGGGCCGATTTGGCAGCCTGAAAAGACGAGACTCTAAATTTCTCAGCTAACAAATTCTTGAGTTTTTCCTCAGTCACCCCATTTTTCCATAAATCTATTTCTATATTGGCCACAATTTTGGGCTCGAGAGCCAGGCCCAGAGTTTTTCTGACTATTTCATACAAACCTTCCAAAGATAGTCTGGCTTTGTCCCAATTTTCGTGCCGGCCATAGACCAGAGCCTTGGCTAATTCTATACCTGCAGTCTTGGCAAGTGTTTTGGACAGTCCATAATGTTCGCGGACATATCTAATAACCAAATCTCTAAATTTTTCGTCCTGTTTTAAATTCAAGGCATGTTGCCATTGTAATTCCAGGCCAGCGACGATTTTTGGGTCAAATTTAAAATGTTCTTCGGCATCATTACCCCCGAATCTTCTTCTTCTTCTGGAATAATCCAGTACCGCCTCTTTTAATTTTTCTGGAGTAAAATCGGGTAAATGCTCTTGTTCAAAATAGTATTCCGCATAATCCATCTGCCAAGGCAATAATCCCGATGTCCGCTGTTCTCCAGAAGTTCTAATAAACAAATCCACATATGGATATGGTTGATTCGCAGTGTCTAAATATGATTCAAATTGTTTTGCATCAATTTTTTTTAAATTATTATCTAATATTTTATTGATAGCTCTCACTATTTCAGCATGACCACCATAATCTAAAGCTATATTAAAAACATGGTCGGTGTAATTGGCAGTTGATTCTTCCAGTTTTTTTATACGTTCCACTGCATCTTTGGGCAATCTGTCTTTAGACCCCAGATGGATAAATCTGACCCTGTCTCTGTGTAATTCAGGTTCCATTTCGTCCAGGCCATATCTCAAAAGTTTCATTATCTCGTTTATCTCCATTTCCGGCCGTTCCCAGTTTTCGGTAGACCAAGCCCAAACTGTAAAAGTATGTACGCCCAAATCTCTGGCGGATCTGGCTAGTTTTTTGATAGATTCGTATCCTGCTTTGTGACCCTCCCATGGTTGTAATCCCCGAGCCCGAGCCCATCTGCGATTTCCATCCAAAATCATGGCGATGTGATTTGGGATTTTGGTACCGGGGGGAAGGGTAATTTTATCCATGTGCCTCTATTTTAACATTTTTGCCAAATAAATTTCCTTGATATGTCCGCTAAACGTTTTTACAAAACTATTGTCTTGAAAAAACGGAGCCAAATCATCTTCTATTACTTGTGAATCTAGGTTATTTATTTTATATTTTAGCTTTTCCAAAATCTCTTTTTTGGAAAAACCTGTAACTTGAGCCAGATATTTCCAATTGGGTTGGATATTCTTTTCCAGATACCAGATTAAATCATAATAATCCCGCCCTTTTGTCCGTTCAATCTTAACCTTGCCTTCAATTCTTTCCCGGGTGAGAACAGCTGCAATCTTACTGGCCATGAGATCAGGGAGTGAGTAGCGTTTGATAAGTAATGAAAAGTGCGAAGATGATTTGACAGATATTTCAGTAGTATAAGCCGAACCATCAGCTTGACCCACATCAATGCGAACAAAAATAGTATTACTTTCGGCCCGATTGGTAGTCATTCCAAGTTCACTTAGTATCGGAAATTTTAAATAAAGTGTCCTCTTGTTTCCCGCCAATTTGGTTTCCAGATGAGCAAATTGTACTGTTGACACAAAATATTTTTGTAGCTCATGAGTAAAGATGTCAATATCAAACAAGTTTATATCGTCAATATCAAAATCCAGATCTTCAGACAGCCTAGGAAGGTCAAAAAATATCCGCAGGCACGTTCCCCCCTTGAAAATTAAGTTTTTAGACCATTTTGATTGACTTATGAAGTGCAAGACGTAATACTGAATTGATTCCTTTAGGAGATTTCGAACAAAAAACGGGTCTTTGTCTCTATTATCTTGATAGATAGTTTTCAGGTCATTGAGAAACATATTTTTTTATTATATTTAATATTCTTAGCATTTTTTTGGATTTTGAAATCAAAACATAGTCTGTAAATTCTAATAAATCCTCTGAACCAAAATTATCCCAATTAATCCGTAGGTCGGTGGTAATTTCTGTCTTTAAGTTTAGCATTTTTTTTAAATAGAGAAAATCAAACAGGGCTTTGGCTTTGCCGGCTATATTAATAATTCTTCCTTCCCACAAGACCTGCTTGTATCCCCTAAAAAGACTGGATTTGATATTTCTGTAAATAAAAGTTCCCAGAAAATTTTGAAAGTCTCGGGAGGTTTTACTGGTAATTGAAGTCGTGGCATATACTGCCTCAGGGATAAGCCCCTCTCTGGCCAGTACATATTCGAGAGAAATATATGACGGAGCGCGTAAATTGTTTGCCATATATTCTGTATAAAATCCCCGATCATTTTTTCCAAAAAAAGCATCGGTAACATACAAGTTGTTTTTTATCGGCCGGAGATAGCCCATTTTTTTCAGCTGTTCCAGTTTTTTATCTAGATTTTTACCCTCTTTTCCGACCAGAAGTTGCAATTGAGACTTATTGAGATAAGGCATCTTTTCTAGCGTCTTTTGATCTTTTATTCCAGATATACTAACCATATGGTAGTAATTATGGAATAAATTCTAGTTTTTGTCAATATGGCAGCTTTACTCTACTTGTCAGAAACATCAACACTTCTTGTTTGAGGGATTTTCTTGTGTTCTGAAACTGCTCGTGAGTCAGCAACATATTTAGATCTTCATCAATAATTTGATTCGTCAGTTTTCCATCAATAAATTCACCTAACCACTCCAAATATTTTAGTGGCTCCATGCCGGTCCGTTCTTTTATGAGATCTGGTGAATAAGAATAACCACGATAAAAAAAATGGTGAATATCATATATATCCCTACCCACTATCTTTTTGCGTTTTAGCCATCGATCTTGGACCGCAACAAGCTTATTGGCAAACATGGTCTCCAAGCTTTGGCAATTCACTACCCTATCAATCTCAGCCAAATACCGCGGTTCATAAACATTAGATTTATAAATCTCGCCTAGAGCGTCGATCTCCAGAGTGTTTCGAGAACCGGGAGGAGCTGGGTATCGTAAAAAAAATTGTAAAACCTTAGAACTTTCACTTTTAACTTCGAACTTAAGCTTCTTAAATACAACGTAAAATTCCTGGTGAATTTTTATTTTATCAGCGTCCGTTTTGATGTCAAAATCCAAGTCGACGGATAGCCGGTCCAAAAAACCTGACATAGCAGCACAGGTTCCGCCCTTGAAATACAAATTTTGTGCGAGGAACGCATTATCTGCAATTTTCATCATCAATCTACTCAATTGGGCTTTGTGAAAGGCGCTCATATATATCCCACTTCTTTCTGAATAAATTTAACCTGATTCCAATCTATTATATTTTCACCATCAATTTGATAGCTTGGTCTAAAATAGAGCATGTCAGCTACTGCCCGTTCGGGAGTCCCTATTCCTTCTGGATTATACAAATATTTATCAGCCAATTTACGCACAACATAATCATACCCACCGACACTAAATTTTTGTGACTTACTGGAAACCAGAGTTATGGGAAATACAATCTGATTTATTAATCCTTCTTTAGCCAAAACCATTTCACAGCTAGCATAAGCATAATTATGAACTATAGCCAATCCCAGACTAACGGGGTCCAGTTTATTTAGAGGTTTGGTGGAATATAGACCCTTGTGAACAGGAATCAAAATTCCCTTTTGGACATATCTCTTGATGGTTGTATAAAGCGTATTTTTATTGGTTATCTCCCACAGAATTCCCAAGTCTCCCGTGTGATAAAGATCTCGATTTAGCTTGAGTAACTTATCTATCTTGTACATATATGTACAGTATAACACATCATCTCAAGTTTTTCCCCATCTTCCAGAGTTTTTCAAAGATAGACAACTGGGATTTTAGCCTCAAAAGGCCACGCCTTTTTGATCTGGTTTAACCTAATAGGCTTGGGCAAAGAGCCACTGATATTTGGCGTCTTTGCCACAGTAAATGCACTTGCCGTTTTCTGCCTTAGCACCTTGTGGCAAACATCGGATTGAGGATTTGGTTTCTTCTTTGATCTTGGTTTCACAAACAGCATCTTCGCACCAAAAAGCATAAATAAATCCCCGTGTGGTTTTCATTGTTTCTTTAAATCCTGCATATGAATTTGAATAAAAGGTATTTTCCTGCAAAAAACTATCTTGTTCGGCCAACATATCTTCGTGAATCAGCTTAAATAAATTTTGAATACCACCCACAAAACCTTCTGTCTTGAATATATTCTTTGTACCCGGAGCTTGATTGACCATTGAGACGGTCACAATTCCTTCACCTATTTCTTTTTTGCCAATCATCACTCGCACCGGAACCCCTTTTAATTCCCATCTATTTATTTTTACGCCAAACGATTCACCATCTCTCATGTCTACTTTTACTCTGACGTCTTTGAGACTTGCTGCTAGTTTTTGACATTCGGATACCACCCGTTCATCAAGTGTGGCTGGAATAATTACTACTTGAATTGGGGCGATGTAAGGAGGCAGGCATAAACCATGATCCAAACCATGAGCCATAATTAATCCTCCGATTGACCGTGTTGAGAACCCCCAGCTATTTTGCCAAACAAACTGACTTTTTCCTTCTTTATCTTGAAACTTAATATCCAAAACTTTGGAAAAATTTTGACCCAAATCATGGCTGGTACAACTTTGTAGAGCTTTACCTTCCGGCATAAGAGTTTCAAAAGTCAAGGTCATGTCTCCGCCGGCAAATTTTTCACTTTCAGATTTTCGACCCACTATTCCAGACATAGCAAACACCTCGCGGTATGTTTTTTGATATACTCCCATCGCCCAATTGACCCACTTCAGGGATTCTTCGTGGGTTGCATGAGCACCATGACCCTCTTGCCACAAAAATTCACTCGTTCTTAGAAATAAATAGGTCCTTTTTTCCCAACGCACAATATTATTCCATTGATTGATAACCATGGGCAAATCCCGCCAAGACTGGATCCATTTGGCGTAAGATTCGTACATAATCATCTCGCTCGTTGGCCGGACTGCCAATTTTTCTTTGAGTTCCTCTCCCCCACCGATGGTTACGATTGCCAGTTCGGGAGCAAAACCTTTGACATGCTCTTTTTCTTTGTTAAACAAACTTTCCGGAATAAATAACGGGAAATAAGCATTCTCGACACCATGTTTTTTAAACTCGGCGTCCATATATTTTTGAACCTGTTCCCAAATTCCAAAACCGTAGGGGCGGAAAATCATTGTGCCTTTGGCCGGGCCATAATCGGCAAGCTCTGCCAGTTGGACAACCGCATTGTACCAATCAGAAAGATTCTCACTTTTTTTTGGTAATTGTCTTTTTTCAAAAGCCATATTAAAACATTTTACCCCCTGCCGGTACCGTTTTGGTAGGAGCAAGTAAGACGACATCGCCATTTTGGTCTGGAACACCAAGTGTCAACACTTCAGAAAAGAACGGACCGATTTGTTTGAGGGGAAAATTAACGACACCTATTATTAACTTGTCTTTCAATTCTTCTTTAGTGTAGTTTTTGACAATTTGGACCGAGGATTTTTTGATCCCAATTTCAGCTCCAAAATCAATAGTTAATTTGTAAGCGGGTTTTCTGGCTTCCGGAAAATCCTCCACGGAAACTATCCGCCCCACACGGATGTCAATCCTTGAAAAGTCAACGTATGTAATTTGATCCATAATATTTGTATCAATCATATCATTTTATTGTTTTTGCTCGGCCGAGCATTTTATTTTAAGGACCCCAGTCATCTGTATCTCTTTCATCTAGATGTTGTCTATTTTTATTGGCTATTGAAATTAAAAAGCCTATCCCAATAGCAACAACCCAGCCTTGTTTAGATACAATTTCGAGCTGATCAAGATGAAAAGCATTTTCCATGGCTTCAACACCCAACTCTTTATAGGTACCGAGTACGTGTTTGATATTTATATTAATTCACCTCCTTTCATACAAAAAACCCCGCCCTAATCAGCCAGATAAAAATCTGATTGACAAGGACGAGGCTTCTCGTGGTACCACCTTGTTTACTTCTTTAGTGCTCCGTTACCGACACACTTTGGATTTATTTGTACGGCATCCTTCCGTATTGCTCATCGCAATCAACTCGTCTGGCGGGAAACCAAACTTAACGCTTTTATAAATTGTAAATATCATTATAAACTATCTGTCAAACTTTTGGGTGGGCGGCCGTCAGGCCGCCCTACTCCTACCCCACCGACCCTGCAGGAATTTAGTAAATAACCCCATAGCCGGACCCCGCAAGCGAAGCGCAGTGGGAGCGAGGAGTGCATTTGCGAATTCCGAAGGGTCTTTATTCACCTCTTCCTTTTGCAATCCCCAAAATAATTTTACAAAGTATACGCGGTCGCGTGAACTATGTAATTTTTTATCTCGACAAAATAATACTGGCCGTCATGGCCCGTTCTGCTGCCATCAATCTTCCGCCATCCAGACTCACAATCTTATCCAAATGTTCTACTAAAGAGTATCTTCCAAGCCTTCCGGGGACATTTCCGTAAAAAGATAGAGCCTTCCTGGTTAACTTAATAGCTTCCATGATCTTATCTCCCACTAGAATTACCATAACTAGATTATATATCAATCATTTCTTCCAAATCTTCTTTCTTCAAAAGTGTTGACTCACTACAAAAACTGACCATGGCTACACTGGGTTTGTGAGAAAAGCCTACATATTCTACTATCTTTCCCTTGGCTTTGGCTTTTTGAATTGCGGGTCCCAAATCGGTATCTGAGGATATCAAGATTATCCGGTCACATAAATCTTCATAGGCTGCTTCCATCATATCTACTGCAATCTGGACATCTACACCCTTTTCGTGATATTTTCCATCTGTTTTTAACAAATATCCAAGCTTATAAATATATCCGGCGTTCTTTAATCTCCCTAATAATCTTTGTTGTCCATCAAATAATTTTTCTGATTTTAGAGTCCCATCTTGCCTAACTTTTCCGATAAAATAACACTTCCTTACTATTTTTCTATTTCTAGCGATAAACTTTGCAAACCTTCCTAAGTCTAGGTTCAAGAGATGTCCAATATTTAGCTCTTTAAGTTTGAAGTAAAAGTTACTGCCATCGATGAAAATTACCACTCTTTCAGCCATTAGTAAATTGTAGCACAAATAAAAAGCCTCGCAAATGTCTTTCGACCTCACGAGGCGGTTTAGTAATTGATATTATAACTACTTAATTGACAAATGCAAGCGCTTGGTATAAAATGCCTCTACAATTTATAACGCTGTGAAGTAGTGCAGTAGGCAACAAAAGTGACACCAGAGATTCCGCGATTGGTGCAAGCGGGACGCATTTTGAAGCTGAAATTACCCTACCGAGCGGTTCCGATAAAATCGGGGATGGGTCAGCCCAAAATAGCTAAAGGACTTGTTGGCAACAAAGAGTCTGAAGATAATCACAAGGTGGTACCGTCTTGAGCGTAGTCGAAAGACCCTTGTAAGTACTTAATTATTTTAAGTATTTGCAAGGGTTTTTTTTGTTTACACGGGTGGCAGAGTGGCCCAATGCTCTGGTCTGTAAAACCAGTCAACCGCGGGTTCGAATCCCGCCCCGTGTACCTATGAAAGAAAATATGAACATACCAGATAACATAAGATCCGTAGAAGCTGCAAAAACAGCAAGTTTGTGGTGCAAAAATTTGTTTCCAGATTGGTGCACTCCCCCATTTCAAGGGGAATTGCAAAAAATAGTCAGTTTTGGCTGGGAAGCAAAAGCCGACGAAGAGACAATAAAAAATGCGGGGAATTGGTGGCTGTGGATGAGAAATATCTTTATTGAAAATACCATGACTCGACAAATGAAAGAGAAAATGATGCGTATGGCAGTTAACGACCAACCTATTACTTTTGTTACAACCAGAAGTCCAGAGTTATTACACGCTCAAATCGGCAAGGGAGATCCTGGTCTACCCAGATCCAGAAAATCCTTGTTGCGTCTTAAAAATCTAGCTGATCAATCTGCAGAATTTGTGTCCACCCATAGTCTTGTTATGTTGGCTGACCTGTCAATTGATAATGAAGATAAAATAAAGAAAGTTTGTGATATAGAGAGTGTTATTTTAGAAAATATACAAAAAATCACGGATCTCTCTCGTGATATCGGCCTAGAGGCTGAAATACTGCGTATGTCAGAACACGTCATTCTTCAACCAATCACTCAAATTCCATCCCACGCTTGGCCCCATATCAAAAAGGCAATGTTTGAAAGCCTTGGGTCTCACCAGAGAGAATTTGGTTGGACACTGGAGCAATCAGAATCACACAATCTAGACTTGGCAGTTAGTATGGGCTCAGTTGGTTTATCTATAAACCAACAACCAAATCACATATTGCTTCACAATGAATCATTTATTTCTCGAGGAGCATTAAACAATATTTTTACTCCCCCAAACGACCCAATCCCCGTTATTTGTTTGAGAGATTTGGTTGAAAAAAGAAAAACTAAGATATAATCAATCCATGGATCAGATTGATTTTTTATTGACTAGAGGCGTTGATAAGATTTATCCCAGCCGTGAGGAACTGGAGAAAGTTTTGCGCAGTGGTAAAAAACTAAGACTTTATCAAGGTTTTGATCCTTCTGGGGACAGACTCCACATTGGCCATATGGTGGGATTTAGGAAGCACCACCAATGGCAAGATTTGGGCCATGAGGTCATATTTTTGATTGGTGACGGTACCGGCCAAGCGGGTGACCCATCGGGCAAAAATAAAACTCGGGAAAAATTTTTTACCCAAGCCGAATTGCGGGCCAACGCTGTAAATTACATCAAACAAGCTAGCAAAATAGTGAATTTCGAAGGTCAAAATCCCGTCAAGGTCATGTATAACGGTGATTGGCTCAATAAATTAACTTTGGTTGATATCTTAAACATCGCTCAGCACTTTACCGTTCAGCAATTAATAGAGCGTGACATGTTTCAAGAGCGCTTAAAAAACAATGAATCCATAAATTTGCGCGAATTTTTGTATCCCCTGCTTCAAGGTTATGATTCTGTCGCCATGGAAGTGGATTTGGAACTGGGTGGCTCTGACCAAACCTTTAATATGTTGGCCGGCAGAACACTTCTCAAAACCATGAAGAATAAAGATAAGTTTGTGATGACGACTCCTCTTTTGTCAGATTCAAAGGGCGTCAAGATTGGCAAGAGTGAGGGTAACGTTATCGGACTAACCGATGCACCAGACGATTTATTTGGTAAATTAATGTCGTTAAGCGACGATACTATTGTCCCGGCACTTACTTTATTAACTGACTTGCCTCAAGACGAAATAGACTTAATTAGTAAAAAAATCAGTTCTAAAGAAAACCCCATGCAGTTTAAAAAACTCATGGCCAACATGATCGTAAAACAATTGAATGATGTAGATACTGCCAATTCCGCCCAAAAGCATTTTGAATCCACTTTTCAGCAAAAACAGACCCCACAGGATTTAGTCACAGTCACAGTCACAGGAACTAATATCGTGGATGTTTTAGTGGAAACCAAACTGGC
>CAYITQ010000006.1:0-13893 GCA_964366335.1 uncultured Gammaproteobacteria bacterium | reverse complement strand
CAGTCACAGTCACAGGAACTAATATCGTGGATGTTTTAGTGGAAACCAAACTGGCTTCTTCCAAATCCGAAGCCAAACGACTAATTGAGCAAGGTGGCGTGAGAATTGACCAAAAAGTGGTTTCTTCTAGCTCCTATCTCCTAACTCCTGACGACTCAATTATAAACGTCGGCGCGAGGAAGTTTGTTAGAATTAATTTCTAACTTGTTGCCAGCGTACAAAAGTAAACCATGGAATCAATAATCCCGATATCGTAAGCCAACACAGAGCTGGAAATTGTTCCATCGCGATACCCACACCCAGCAATCCTGCTGTTACCATTGTCACATCTGCTAGAGCATCTCTATACCCCCCTTCCTGACTTTGGACTCCCCAATGACGGGCCAATTTTCCGTCAATCAAATCCAACGATACGGCTGCAATTATAGTAAAGAGGCCTGCGGCCATTAAGTTACTTTCGCGAGTGGCAATCATAGATACTGCTGCCAACGACAACAATGATCGAGAAACTGTGATACCGTTAACTATCCAATATTCTAATTTTCGTTCACCCATGTCTCCAAACCTTCCAAGGAAATAAAATTGAAGCCCGGAGGGCGCGGGGCCAGTGTCTGGGATTGTGTAACGCTCTCCACAGCCACTTCAGACCCATTTTATTAACCCAATTGGGGCTCGGATACTTCCAGACTCCTTCACCTGCAATTTCGTCAAATGATGAACCCACACCCATGACCACTTTGCAATTGAGTTTTTTTAGATTTTCAGCTATCCAAATCTCTTGTTTAAATCTACCCAATGCCACTAAAAGTATCTCTGGCTTATATTTATTTATTGCCTTAATATTTGATTGATCTTCCGAAAAAGCCCCGTGATATTTTTTAGAGACCGTTTCGGCTACTCCGTTCCACCCACCCAATAAAAATACCTTTTTGGTCTTGTCTTCTAGTAGTTTCCGCACCAGATCTACACCAACAACGGTTTTTCCATAATATTGACCTGAAATTATTTTCCAGCCAACATACAATCCATACAAAAAGCTGGGTTTTTGAACATAATCCAACGCAGCGATTACACTGACCCCATCAGGAACAATCAGGTCAGCTTTTTCTAAAGCGAGCTTAAATTTTGGATTTGTTTTAGCTTCCAAAAAGAATTCTGAGTATGCAGTAACAATTAAGTATGGTTTTCTTTGATTGGACATTTGACATTGGTCATTGATTATTGATAGCACTTCAGTGCTGGTAGTGCTACTCACTTCCACCCCAAGAATATTTGCTTTAATATGGTTCATTGTCTGTATTATACACTCAACCGGTTTTTATTGTTTAAACATTTAGTCATTTTATGTTTTTTCCTACAAGTCTTTCAATCTCTAATGCCTAATATCTAATATCTAATCTTTTGTACACATCTTTTCCCCAACTATTTACACTCAGTATCCACAGATAATTTCAAATTTCAAATTTCAAATTTCAAATTTTAGTCAGTATCTTATAGGTTCTTTTGGCAGCCAAATCCCAACTAAAATCCTTAGTCCTTAAGTGGCCTTTAGAAATAAGTAACTTACGTAACTTAGGATTATTTATTATTTGGTCTAATTTGGCCAATATGTCTGATTGGACGAATGGATCAAAGAGGAGACCTGCGTCCCCTACTACTTCCGGAAGTGCTCCCCCGTTTGAAGAAATTACCGGGATCCCCGCAGCCATGGCTTCCAGAACCGGCAGACCAAAACCCTCGGTAATACTGGGTTGGACATAAAACAAAGCATTCTTTAACAAAACATTTCTATCTTCATCCGAAACAAAACCCGTGATGATTATATTTTTATTTTTCTTAGCTTCATCTAACACTTCTTGATAATTCCAACCTAGCTTTCCGCAAATAACTAGTTTCAGTGCTAAGGGCTGGGGGCTAAGGGCTAAGTAGGCTTTGATTAATCTGACTAAATTCTTTCTTGGTTGAATTGTTCCCACAAATAATCCATATCTATCCAGTATATTATTGTATCTTTTGGTAAACCTTGGGGTCTGGTAGTTAATTCCCTCGTGTATCACACTAATCTTATCTGCATCCGCATTGAGTCTATTTATTAACTGTTGTTTAGTAAACTCACTGACGGCTATGATTTTATTTGCGCTCATCACTGCATACTTTGTACTGAGAGGAAGGTACCACCGTTGCAACCAATTTTCATAAGCTGGGAGCCATTCGTACTCAATTCCATGAATAGTGACAACCTTTGCAAGGCCTGGCCTTGCAAGAATAGGTAATGTGTGGGCGGGTACCCATAAAACATCCAATTTATCTACCCAAGTCCGGTAAGCAAGACCTACTTGTGTCCACAAATACGGGAGATTGATTTCTTTATAACTCACCCCTCGCCCCTCTCTTAAATTAAGAGAGGGGTACGCGTCAGTGGGGGGAGAGTTATGAGTGTAGAGAATCCAAGTGTGGTTTTTGGCCTCAGGTAATTTCAATAATCGTGTAATTAGCTCATATGAATAGGTTTCAGTGCCAGTTTTTTGGTTATCAAAAGCCCGGCTGGCATCAATGCCTATTCTCATATTACATTTTCTCCGGGGCTGATATGCCCAATAAATTCAAGCCTTTTTTGAGTACTTCCCCTACTGACGCAGTTAATTGAAGTCTAAACTCCTTTGAACCTTTGCCACTTTGAGCCTCTGCGCCTAAGATAGAGTGCATATTGTAAAAAGTGTTGTATCTTTGGGCTAATTCGTATATGAAGTTGCATAGCAGATTGGGGCTGTATCTGCCAGCCGCCTCCTCCACTACTTCGGGGAACTTATAGATGTGTCTCAATATAGCTAGTTCCTCGCTATTAAACTCGAATTTCGAATTTCGAATTTCGAAACTTGTTTCGGATTTCGGATTTCGGATTTCGGATTTGATAAGAACGCTTTGCGTTCTGGCATAAGTATATTGCAAATATGGTCCCGAATTCCCCTGAAGAGCTAGGATCTTGTCCCAATCAAATACAATATTGCTCTGAATACCATGAAGAAGGTCAAAATATTTGACCGCTCCGATTCCAACAGACTTGGCAGTAGCTTCATCAGCACATCCAAGCGACTTTGCCCTATCTATAGCTTCTTTTAGAATTTCGTCCAGCTTGACAGTATTACCACCACGAGTGCTAAATTTACGTCCATTCGGGGCCAGATATAGACCATGCCAGATATGCACTAGTTCCACTTTGTCAGAAATTAGTCTCATTTTTCGGCTTGCGACAAAGAGTTGAGCAAAGTATAAAATTTGGTCAGCTCCTACTTCGTAGATGATTTTGACCGGGTCAAACTCTTTCATTCTATATAAGACAGTAGCCAAATCACGGGTGGCATAAGTAGTTCCTCCGTCGCTTTTTAACAACATTAATGGAGATTCATGACCCGTTTCTATAATCCATGCACCTTCGCTCTGCATGGCCACTTTTTCTTTGGCCAATTTAATTATTTCTTGCATTTTATCTTCATAAAAACTTTCTCCATAAGCGTGATCAATTTTTACTTCAAGTAAATCATAAATTCTATCAAATTCCCGCATAGATATTTGAATACACTTCTGCCATATTTCCCGCGTCCAAGTCTCTCCGTCTTCCAGCTTCTTGAACCACTTTCTGGCCTCATCTTCTAGCGTTTTATCGTTCTCCGCGAGTTTGTGAAATTCTATGTAAATTTCTTCCAGTTTATCTATATCATAATCATCTATACTATATTTATCTATCATATATAATAATTTACCAAATTGTGTTCCCCAATCCCCCAAATGATTATCACCTACCACCGTATATCCTATTGCTTTGTGCAAATTATACAAAGCCTGACCAATAATCGTAGATCTTAGATGTCCTATTCCAAAATGTTTGGCGATATTCGGACTGGAGTATTCGACAATTACGGTCTGGCCATGTCCAACATCCCGCAAATCACAAGCTGTAGACATTAAGTTTAATAAGTTATCGGAGGTGAGTGTAATATTTATAAACCCCGGACCAGCTACAGTTGCTCCCGGAATCCTGGAAGCAATAGCTTTCGCGTCCAGCTTATTTTTTATAGCAATATTAGTAGAATAGTCACCAAAGGCTTCCAAATTGGGATGTTCCAATTGAACTTCACTAATGTCCACTCCTGCGGCGTTAGCGATAGTCTGGCGTAATTTGTCTCTGAGCATAATAACGATTATAAACTATTGCCAGTACCAGATACCAGATGACGACCCATCCCCAGCTCATCTGACCCACTGACAGACTGGCAAACGAAAACTTTGACAGCCAAGAAGCGACATATAACATATATGCCAAAAGTGGCCAGGCTAGATATAAAACCGGTTGAATAACCAAGCCCAATGCCGTAAGGGGCATAATAAAAGGAACTGTCCAACCGACTAATATATTTGCTAAGGGAGCAACAACAGATAGTTGGCCAAAGTGATGCAATATCAAAGGTATTGTAAAGAGTTGGACCATAAATATTATTTTTAGCACGGAACCGGAAGAAAGTAACACACCCAGCGTTGCCATAACTGACAATTGGAAACCAATATCCAAAATATACCAAGGATTAACTAAAATCATGACAACTGCAGTTATCACGAGAGACCAAATTGCATCGCTTTTCCGCCCATATATTAATGCGGTAATCGAAAGTATACTCATGATTCCCGCACGGATAACTGACGCCGATAATCCAGCTAGTAACATATACAATATCGTACCTAATAGACCAAAAGATATCATTAGTTTTTTTCTCTTTAATCTTTTACCCAAAACAGCCAACCAACCACTAACCATCACCACATTGTAACCCGATGCCGCAATGATATGAGACAAGCCATCGCGGGTAAAATTCCGGCGGGTATCGTATGACAATAATTGATTTCCTCCCAATAATATTCCAGATGCCAGACCTCCCGGATCTCCCGGTATCCAGTTCATTATTCTATTCTGCAAATAGACCCGTAGTTTATAAAATATTGGTGTGTAATTATTTTCAATTTGGGCTTCTTCCAGGTATATATTTCTGCCAAATTTGTCTATCACTTGTCCCGTCACTCTGCCAGTCAAGGTCACCTTGTCTCCATCCGGAATTTCTATACTCTTATCCAGGATAATAAACCGTCTATTCTCGACTCTGATTTTGTAATCCCACGAGATACCAGTTAACCTTATTATATCACCTGTCTTGACCTCTACCTGACTATTTATTACAAATAAGTATCTAATAAAACAAATGGCTATTAGACTACCCAGTAATAGCCATCTCACCATAGAGACAGCTGATCTTTAATCTGAGTATACAATTTGGCGCTGATAATTTTTTTGGATACCAGGTCAGTTAATTCCTGATACGGCCGGCCAGTGATAATTTTTGTTGCGGTAGCCGGACCAATTCCCGCAATTGATTCAAGTTCCGCTTGCGTCGCTGCATTTATATTAATCCCTCCTGCTCTTCTACTCCCCTGCTCTCCTGCTCTTGGGATAAATACTTTCTCCCCATCACTGACCTTCTTTGCTCTATTTAGATTTATCTCGACCCACTTTGAATCGGCGCTTTCGGTCAAACCTCCGGCCTTGTCTAATAGATCGGAAACGCGGTCACCAATATTCATTTTGTAAACTCCCGGCGATACTATCTCCCCTTGAATATCCACCATAATCTCTTTTGTTGGAGTTGCTTTAGAAATTACCTGGACAGGAGACGGATTGTAGTGGTCATAAAAGTACCACAGAACCCCTGATCCCAAAAGTAAAATGCCAATAGCAGCGATATAGACCTCTTTTTTCATTTAGTAACAAAATTTATGACTTTACCGGGTACAAAAACGGCCCTATATGAAGCCCCTTTCAGATAAGACTGGACTTTGGCACTCGCGAGCGCTCTCTGCTGAATATCAGGCCCATCCTCCAATCTCTCTCTGACCTTACCATCTATCTGAACCACAATGGTGACTTTTTTGTCTGAAACTAGTGTCAAGTCATAAATTGGCCAAGACTGTGAGTGAACTGAGTCAGCATGACCCATTTCGTGCCACATTTCCTCGGCGAGAAATGGCGCAAATGGTGCCAATACTAAAATAAACTTCTCCCAAGCAGATTTCCAATTTCCATCGGCATCGGACATACTATTAAAAGTCTCCATCATGGCAGCAATCGCAGTGTTAAACGACATATTTTCAATATCTTCTGAAATTTTACTTACCAATTGATTAACCAACCGGTTTATGGAGTCTCCATTACCAATTTCTGTATGTGAGGACTCAAATTTACGATATAAACGGCCCAAAAATCGGTAAAGTCCCTCCACACCGTTTGTTTGCCACGACTTCATATCTTCAAACGGACCCATAAACAACTCATACATCCGGACAGTATCAGCTCCGAATTTGTTTACCACCTCATCCAGTCCTACTACATTTCCCCAGCGTTTGCTCATCTTGCGGTTATCGGGGCCCAAGACCGTCCCCTGATGTCTTAATTTAAGAAATGGTTCGTCTATGCCATTACTTTTTAAAATACTCAAATCACAAAATGCTTTATAAAAAAATCTAGAATACATTAAATGAAGTACTGTGTGTTCCGCCCCACCTACATACAAATCCACCGGTGCCCACTGTTGAACTATTTTCTGATCAAACGCCATTGTAGAATTGTGAGCATCGCAAAATCTCAGGAAATACCATGACGAATCCACAAATGTATCCATGGTATCTACTTCCCGCACAGCCGGACTACCGCACTTGCTACAGCTGACATTTTCTTGAAATGACTTGGACTTGGCCAGAGGCGACATCCCCTTGGGTGTAAATTCGACATCAGTGGGCAATAACACCGGCAATTGGTCTTCGGGAATTGGCTGCCAGCCACATTTTTGACAATTTGTCATTGGAATTGGCGCCCCCCAATAGCGTTGTCTACTAACTAACCAATCATGTAAATGGTATGTCGTAGCTTCTAAAGCGTATTTTTTCATCTTCTCGTCGGGATTCATCTGGATGATCTCTAAACCATATTTTTTGGCAAATTCCATATCGCGCTCGTCATGGGCAGGCACACCCATAATTGCGCCGGTACCATATTGGACAGATACATAGTTTGATACCCAAACCGGGATTTGTTTTCCGGTAGCCGGGTTAGTCACTGATTTTCCGGTAAACATCCCCCGTTTGTTTTTATCGGCTTTGTAACCCTGAACTTCCACGCTCTTGATAAAATCAGCCAGTTCAGATTGCTCCTTAAGTCCCGGATATTCCGCCGATACGGCTATAAATGTAGCTCCATGTAAAGTATCCGGACGGGTAGTAAAGACTTCAATGTCGTCAAACTTGATTTTCCAGCCTTTGGCTTTTCCTATCCAATTCTTTTGCATGGCAATAGTTGATTTTGGCCAGTCTATTTTGTCTAGGCCATCAATCAACCGATCAGCATAATCAGTAATTTTAAAAAACCATTGATCCAGATCTTTCCTCTGGACGGCTGTCTCACACCGCTCGCATTTCCCGTCTATTACCTGCTCATTGGCCAAAACTGTCTCACAGGACGGACACCAATTGGCCGGCGCTTTCTTTTTGTAAGCCAATCCTGCCTTGAATAACTGGATAAAGATCCATTGGGTCCATTTGTAATAATCCTGCTTGGATGAATCAATTTCCCGGTCCCAATCGTAAGACAAACCGGTAGCCCGGAGATATTTGATAAAGTTTTGAATGTTGTCAGCAGTTGAAATGGCTGGATGAAGTCCGTTTTTAATAGCATAATTTTCGGCAGGTAATCCAAAAGCGTCCCAACCCATAGGGTGTAATACCGCATAGCCTTTCATCCGGTAATAGCGGGCCATAACATCAGTTCCGGTATATCCTTCAATATGACCTACGTGAAGACCGGCACCGGACGGATATGGAAACATATCCAAGATATACATCTTTTTTTGACCTGTTAACTCTGGTGTCTTGTAGAGATTTGTATCGTCCCAAATCTTGCTCCATTTAGCTTCTATTTCTTTATGATCAAAATTAGTCATGAGTTTAATTATACTTTGTTTTCCAGAGTTTTTTATACTTGGAATACTGGTGAGAGTTAAGAGCTAATTCTGGAATTTCCGTCTGATTAAGAGCCAATTTTAGAACTTCTTTCGAAACATTTGACCAATTTAATTCAAGGCACAACAGACTGACCATATCCACCAGATCTTTCCGGCCCTTGTCCGATCCCTTCCGGCCCTGATAAGCCACAAGTTTTAACTCAAGCAATATCTCAGGCGGAGGGACTTTGAAACCCTCCAGATTCACAGCTGTATGTAATATCTCTTCGCCGGGAATACCAAGCCGGGAATAAAATGGTACATAAACATCAACCTGAATTTCTTCCTGTCTAATTTCATATTTAAAAAGCCTGTCATTTTTTACCAAATCATAATCCCTACTTAATTTTCCTAGTTGATCTAAAGCCACGACCATATCAATATCCTTGGATTTAAGCTGTTTGGTGTATAACCACACCGCCCATCCCCCAATTAAGACAAACTCATATTTATTGGATAGAGCTGTCAAGACTTGCCAGCTTTTTTGGGTCACTTGATCACGATAATAATTCATCTAGCTTTATTTTCAGATAACGGCAAAAGTCTTTGGCATACCAATCGTGCATGTTCCATAAATCCACAAAGATTTGCGACAACGAAATCCGCAAATCCAAAAACGGATCTGCTTGTAAAACAAAAAAGTTAGGATTGCCTGAAATTGTATCTGATTTGAAACGGTTCATTACAATTTCCGGACTCAAATGATAACAATATATTTTGTCATAATCAGCCGGTGGTTCTCCATATTTTTCTCGCACAGCGGTAAACCCGGTAGGAATTGTATTGTCCGGTAACCGTCCTTCTATTTCCATAATTGGCAAATTTATCCGCAGTTTGTACCGGATATCCTTTTCTAGACTTCGGTGATTGGCCCAGTGATAAAGAATTTTTTCATAATCCACTACTTCAGAATGGCGTTTACTTATCCGGACCGCTCCTAATTTATGCAAAGGAGACATAGCTAAATTAACCGTCGATGAGGACAGATTGAATTTGGTTGCCAAAACCTGCTGACCAAACACGGGTGTTTTGTTTTCTAATGTCTGGAACAAAAGTTCCCGCCAGATATATTCGATTTTCCTCATATAGATTATGACTATATTCGACTATAATAGAATATCTGTCGTTTGTCAAGTCTCCACAAACTGTTGGTAATTTGGTACCAACCTAGATATCTCTATGGTATCAATCCATTTACTAGTGTATTTATCTAGATATAACCGATAACTGGAATATTGGTAACTCGCGTATGTTGACCGGATTTGCAAGGGGCCTATGGTTGTCGTGGTCATTGGACTTCTATGTATCATCCGGCTGGTATCCAGTGCTTCTCTGTCCCCTGTCAAAAGCTTAGCTTTGTAAACCCCTCGAAAGACACTCGCTTTTTTGTACATGCTGTAGGCGGTCGTTAATTTGCGCATCAATTTGGTTATTGCTCTGGGGCTGGTTTGCTTGACAAGCAAATCTAAGGCACTAGGCATTAGGCAATAGGCTAGGATTTTGGCATCGGTTTCCGGCACAAACCGCCTGAGATTGCTCAGATACTTTTGAAAATCCGCCTCAGTGGCAAATACCACACTCTTGCCCACCTGAAAAATGTGATAGACCCCTATCTTAAACTCCTTATTGCGAAACTTGGCTGGCATATGTACTATTATATTATGATTCTGCCAGATCCTGGACAAGAAGATATACCAATTGAGATAAATCCTCGGCGTCTGTTACCTCTATCCCCTTATTTTAAGCAACTGACAGCTATCGCAACAGTCTTGGTTCTGACCGTGGGCCTGGGTCTGGCAGTCAAACTCTCGCAAGAAAACCAGGATCCATTCAAAAAAGCAGGTGGGGTACCCATCGTTCGTGTTGATTTGTCGGTTAATGAAATTGATTCGGCAAAATACGGCTTGTCTGCCCAAGCTGTGGGCGACAGTGCCAACGAAGCCAGCTACCAATGGGGGGTTAGTTCCACAAACTCAATCGGGAATCTGAATATTCACTCAAGCCAAAAATATGCAGAATTCACACTCAACGGCAATGAAGGCCGGGCAGATATTTGGGTAACCGTCGATGGCGGTACCTCCAACTCCTATGCCATTGCCATGGGACCTGATGGACCCTATATTCCAACTCCCGTTGTCCCCAATCCCGGACCAATCAACTGGAATTCGCGGAGTGCGTGGTTTAAAGCGGATTATCTATACTTTACCCTTGGGGCCAAAGATGTGGATGGACGGATTTTTGCCGGCCGTCCCGATCCGGGAACAACTTTTAAGATTGACGATGTCTCGACCGACAAATTAACAGTTTCATGGACCGAATTTGGAACACCACTTACATTATCTATTTTTTACAACAGTGTTCCCGAATTTGACAGCGAGAAAATCAATTATGCTGTTTCTCAGCTGATTATTACCGATGGTGTGGTTACCGATACTTACAAGCCGGTCTGGACTACCAGAGGTGGATATCCATACGAGTCAACCAAAGAGGAGGCTTTGTTACCGATTAAACAATCTCACCCTGATTTGGTTGGTGCCCTGAAATATAAAAATGCATATTGGTTTCCCGGTCTTTACTCATTTTCTGATCTAAACAACTCACAATGGTCTTGGAAACATGTTCAGAAGATTTTACCCACCCGGATAATGACTCCTGTTTTTGATGGATTATTTGCGCCCACTCAAGAAATTACCCGGTCAGATATGGCTTTGTTTCTTGCCCGGGCCTATGAATATATCACCCAGAAAAAAGCCCTTGCTGTTGATACTCCTTTCACAGATATTAGTCTACTTTCTCCAGAAGTTCAAGACGCCATCAAAAAAATCTATGGTCTAAAAATTACTGCCGGAACAGGAACCTCTACTTATTCTCCTGACACAAAAGTAAACCGCGCCCAAATGGCCACCTTTTTATCAAACCTCTACAAAGCTGTGACCGGAGATTTTGCCCTGGAAGTTCCTGTCCCGTTTACAGATATTTACAATGAAGATATCAAATGGGCCCAAAAACCCATTGCCCGCATCTATGGTCTCAAAGTCACCGCCGGCATTTCTCCCACCGAATTCGGGCCATACCTAGTCACGACCCGCGAACAAATGGCAACTTTCATTATGAATTTCATTGAAGCAGTAGCACGTCTTACCCTGCCCCCTCCGGCTTCCACTCCCCAAATCTGTGCACAGGTATTAACTCCAGCGCGCAACAATGTAACCCAGGAATGTCGGATTTTTGGTGATTCCTGTTTGCCAGATGGTTGGGTAGCCGACCGTTCTTGTCAAATATCAACACCTGCACCCGAGCCTTCGCCAACGACTAAAACGGACATTGCTAAACCAACGGTGACACCGATACTTGTTGACAATCTGACAAGCTCAATTTCTGCTATAACGCAACGATTATTGATACCGACGCCAATTCCAGTACCATCAGTCGCCCCAGTTCCAAACATTTATATTCCTCCCACAGCGTCTCCTCAAACTGCCAATATTTTTATACAGCTCCTCCAACTCTTGCAAGATTTCTTTGCCAAAATATTTTAATGTAGTTATGCCAAGGATATCAAGCTGGGGAGGTCGGACACCAAATAGTCGCGATCAAGGTAATCCAAAACCACTCAAAATCCAGGTTTCCCGGAGAGTAAAATTGATTTTAGGTTTTTCCGCAATAGCCATCGGACTTGTGGGAATTACCTGGATAGTCAAAGAAACCATAGAGGGCGAAAGGCAAAATGCTAGTATACTCTCCGAATGTAAACAATACTATGCCAAACTAAATGCACAAATGGAAAGTCGGGGTTTACCCCCGTTGGCAACGGGAGAAGTTCTTGAAGAGTATTGTGAAGAATGGGTTGCTAATCCTCCAGGGTTTGACAAATAAGTAAATCCCACTTAGAGTCTTTCCGGATCAATGATTTTGTTAATCGTGAGTGCTTGCGCAAAACTAGATAAGAGATATACAACCGCAGGAACGAGTAACGATGGATTTTCAGTAAGAGTATAAAATATAGTTGCTAGTTTAATAAATTCCATCCCCCAAAGTAAAAATCTCTCATGTTTAGGAGTAATAGGATTTCTATGATCCATTTTATTTAAGATCTCTGTAACCACCAATGGAAAAATGGGAGCATTGCTCAAAATGAGCATGGACAAAGGAAGTGGTCGATCATCATTATCTTTTAGGGATGACATGCCGGGATTTTACCCGATAATGTTTTTACTTGCAAACTTCAGTTCGTTTTCAATGGTAAAATCGTGGGCTTTTTTCTCCGGCTATTTGGTATCAAATACTAAATCAATCTTTTATTTCTGATAATAAGTAGCTTTCCCTTTACCAACTCGTTTTAGGAGCCCCATAGAAACAAGTTTTTTGAAATCAAGAGCTCTTGTCGCTTTGGCGCGATCCGTATGACTTGCATAATCCCTATTGGAAATTCGTCCATTTTGATTTACAAAGTTTATAATTTCTTGTAAATACGATGGCAAATTTGTCTGAGGCAAGAGACTTTCGACTCTCAACAGTTCGTCAACTAATCCATCGCTGAAATATTCTAGCCAAACGGTAAAATCAATTTTGTCTGCGAGCTCGTAATAATCACCATATTCCCCTACGGTTTGGAAATACTTTGTGACATTTTGATTATAATAATTTTCAAAACTAAAAAGATTGAAGGTGTCTAGTTTCATTTTAGCCAACAAGACCTTGGTTATCAAACGGGTTGTTCTGCCATTGCCGTCCATAAAGGGATGAATGATCACGCATTGCTTGTGAAATATGCCGGCCAGAATAAAAGGGTCCATCTTTGATTCGTTGGTTGCTATGAAATTGACCAGATCTGTCATTAATCTCTCAACCTCTGATTCTGATGGTGGAATGTAGACAATTTTTCCTGTTCGGGGATCATTAACCACCACAGGCCTATTTCTAAGATGGCCAGAATCATTTTTGGATATTAAACCATCCGTTACTTGTTTTTGAACATTTAATATCAGGTTTAGTGAAAAGTTTTTCTGCTTATCAAGACTCAAAAGAGCGTTGTTGTAATTTAAGATTTCCCTTTCGGTGTCTCGGATATGTGTGGGTTGAGATTTCAAAATTATTTTTACTTCTGTTAGAGGAAGCGGATTGCCTTCGATACTTGTGGATGCGTGAGCTGAAACAGCCCGTGCTATTTTCTTAAACTCTGTCATAACTACATTGGGAAACCTTCTATTATTCAATCGCACGATAAGTTCATCCAAGCGCCTAATATTTGCCAAAAGCTTATCTGTAATTCTGTATTTAGGAGAAAACATCTTAGACGTATTTTAGACGATTGATAGACGATTGTCAAGACTCTACCCCTGGTGGACCTGAGGGGAATCGGACCCCTTTCTATTCCATGCCATGGAACTATTCTACCAGTGAACTACAGGCCCTTTTTGGATAATTTCGAAATCCGAATATCGAAATTCGAAACAAATCCAAAATAATAATACCAAATATCAAAACTGTTTAGGTTTTTGAATTTCTTAATTTGAAATTGTTTCGCATTTCGTGCTTCGATATTCGAATTTTTGTTTTGTGGACCATGGGAGAATCCCCGCCTGCAATGCCCTCGGCATAGCCGATGGCGGGCAGGGGACTCCCGTTTTATCCAGTGGACCCACGGAGAATTGAACTCCGAACTCCTCATTGCGAACGAGGTAGTCTACCGTTAGCCTATGGGCCCGGGGCTAGGTTATTTTAGCACTTAGCCCCAAATTATTACATGCCCTTGCTGGCTTTGAAGCAGTCACGGCACAGTACATCCGGCCCTTTG